>RXIL01000046.1 GCA_004212085.1 Candidatus Methanolliviera hydrocarbonicum | reverse complement strand
CTACCTTGATTTCTCCTCTTGGGCGAGACATGTGATCAACCAAGAGGAAATAGCTTTAGGGTTTAATAAACTATCGTATATTAGGACATTACCTAATTTTATACTCTTAAGCCGCCACACCCAACCTGGTACCGCATCCAAACCGTTAGATGGAATCTCCATAAGAAAAAACCTCTATGGTTTTAGACATACACATATACCCATCTGCAACATAGATACTAAGGTAGACACGACTTTGCAAACTCGTTACCGTACAGTCAAAAGCTTTTTAACTTTTTGTTAAAAATTTTTAAATAGTGTTCTGTACAACTACTTCTATATGTTGGATAAGTTATTCAAACCAAAATCGATCGCCGTGATAGGGGCATCTAATAAGCCATATAAGATCGGAAAAACCGTAGTGGATAATCTAACTATTTCATACCACGGGAAGATATATCCTATAAACTTGAACGAGAAGGAGATCAACGGACTTAAATGTTATAAAAGTATCCTTAGCGTTCCGGGTAAGGTAGATATAGTAGTAATTGTGGTTCCCAGTAAAAACGTCCCTCGTGCAGTTGAAGAATGCGGGAATAAGGGAGTCAAATACTGTATCGTGATAACGGGTGGTTTTAAGGAGGTTGGTGTCGAAGGGGCAAAGTTGGAGAGAAAAATTTTTGAAACGTCCAAAAGATATGGTATGCAATTATTGGGCCCCAACTGCTTTGGGCTGATGAACACGAGTATTGGTCTAAACACTACATTCTCTCCCATAATGCCAAAAGAGGGAAACATAGCGGTCTTCTCACAATCCGGTGCATTATGTGCAACTCTTTTAGACTGGGCATACCGTGAAGGTGTAGGTTTTTCAAAGTTTATTAGCCTTGGAAATAAGGCAGATTTGAACGAGAACGATTTTTTGGAAACTTTAGAAGAGGACGACGAGACTTGCGTAATCTTGGGGTATTTGGAGGGAGTAGTGGATGGAGAAAAGTTTATAGAGATTACCAAGAGGGTGACAAAGAAGAAACCTTTGGTTCTCATCAAGGCAGGAAAGTCAAGTTCTGGTGCGAGAGCGGTTTCTTCGCACACTGGAACACTTGCCGGGACAGAAAAAGCATACAAAGCGGCATTTATTAAAAACGGTGCCATAAGAGCAGAATCTATGGAAGAGTGGCTAGACGCTGCCAGGGTGTTCTCCACCCAACCCTTACCTAATGGGGATAAGGTTGCTATCATAACAAACGCCGGCGGGCCGGGGGTAATTGCTGCAGATGCATGCGACACATATGGAGTTTCTTTGGCTAATTTTTCACATGAGACAATAAAAAAGCTCAGAGATAACCTACCAGATACCGCAAGCATATACAACCCCGTCGACGTTCTTGGAGATGCCGACCCGGGCAGATATGGCATCGCCCTAGAAACCGTCTTGAAAGACGAGAACGTGGATGGTAGCATCGTTATTTTAACTCCTGTGGCAACGACGCGACCGTTCGAGATGGCTAGGGAGATAGCTAGAGTTGCAGAAAAAATCAAAAAGCCTATATTAGCCAGTTTTATGGGCGGGACACTCACGGACGCAGGCATCAAATATCTTGAGGAGCACGGAATTCCAAATTATTGCGATCCGGGACGGGCGGTCGCTTGCATGAAGAACTTGATAAAGCAACACCAGAATACAGAAAGGGTGGAAGAAAAGCCGACCATTTTTGGCGATGTTGACAGGAAAAAGGTGGAAGAAATCTTGTACCAAGCGGATAAGCCAAATGTAGGTTTCATGGACTGTATAAAGATATTGGAGGCATATAAAATTCCAGTGGTTGGGTATGGCTTCGCCAAAACGGCGGAAGAATGTGTAAAAGTGGCAGATAAGATCGGATATCCAGTGGCTTTAAAGATCGTTTCCCCCGACATCTTGCATAAGACTGATGTGGGAGGTATAAAACTTAACATAGAAGGCGATGAAAGCATAATCAAGGCTTATGATGAGATGATGGTTGATATAAACAAGCGGGAACCTGATGCGAGGATACTTGGAGTGAATATACAGGAGATGGTTCGAGAAGAGAATAAAGAAATGATAATAGGCGTCAATAAAGACCCCCAGTTCGGACATCTGATCATGTTTGGGATTGGTGGTATATACGTAGAGATACTGAATGATGTCTCCTTCCGGATCGCTCCGATGAGCAAAAAGGATGCATACGGTATGATAAGGGAGATAAAAACGTACCAATTATTGACGGGTGTGCGCGGTGAGAGACCGGTGGATACAGATTGCATTGCAGAGGTCTTGATGAGAATATCACAGCTCGTTACGGATTTTAAAGAGATCGTTGAGTTGGATATAAACCCCCTCGCCGGATTCGAAAAGGGGTGTAAGGTGATAGATATAAGAATGACGAGGGGGAATTAGAATTAGTTTAATATACGATAAGAATAAATGGCGGATACGAGGTGGATTTGATGTATAATATTTATGTTGCGTCGCTCGATAGTCACGGTGAAAAGACTTCTATATGCGTCGGATTAGGGCGACTGTTGGAGGAGAAGGGATACAATATAGGATATATGAAACCTATTGGAGGACATCTCGTAAATACTGATGGGACGTTTGTGGATGTGGACACAAAGGACGCCAAAGAGGTTTTTGGTTTACCCAATGGGTACGACGACATAACCCCTATCCTGCTGACTGAAAGGGTTCTTGCCGATATATTGAAAGGAAAGAAAGAGGATTATGGAGAAAAAATTAAAAAATCGTTCGAAAAAATTAAAGAGGGAAAGGATATACTGCTCATAGAGGGTTTTGAAGATATATGGACAGGCCTTACCATCGGTCTATCCTCTTCGACGCTGGCCGAACTGACAAAATCCAAGATACTCATAAGCGTTAGCTATTCTACGTTTGTTATAGGCCGAATTCTGGAGTATAACACGGTGATAGAACAAGAAAAATTGATCGGAGTGGTAATAAGCGGTGTACCCCAGGGGAAGGTGGACTCGGTCAGGGATCTCGAAATTCCATACCTTGAGAGTAAAGGCGTTAAAATGCTCGGGTTTTTACCAAAGAGCGAGTTTTTAAAGGCCACCACTTCCATAGAACTAGCTCAAGAATTAGGAGGAGCAATAATATGTGGAAAAGAATATTCTAACGAGCCTATTCATAACTTTATAGTTGGAGCTATGTCGTATGAAAATGCCCTTAAATATTTTAGAAGAATAGGAGATAAGGCGGTTATAACAGGTGGGGATAGAGCGGAGATACAATTGGCCGCGTTAGAAACACCCACAAAAGCATTGGTGCTCACCGGAAATTTATATCCCGGCCCAGCCATCATGGCAAAGGCAGAAGAGCGGGGAATCCCTATCATAGTAGTCCCAGATGACACCCTCACGGTCGTGGAGAAGGTTGAAAATTTAATGGACACAGTTAGACTAAAAGACGAGAGAAAGATAGAGGAGATTAAGCAACTGATAACAGATAATATAGATCTGGATAAATTATACGGTGAGGCCGACATCAAGTAGTTTATGACCCTTAAATCGTCCTTTCGGTGGGATTATCGTTATCGGGATGGTTATGTTCAGGCTTGATTACGTCCTTCGAGGCACAAAGTTCATTCGTTAATTAGATGCTAAAGAACATGTCAAACCAAAAAAAATAGAAAAGGGGGCTTAGACGGAATAACAAGGGGATGGGATGCCGCCTATTTTACCCCATGTTGTTTACTTATTTATCTTATATATACTTTTCGAAAGGAGATTTAATTTTTTACACAGCACATAAAAAATCCCTCCGGTGACTTTCGCCAATCGCTCTTTATCTTTTATCCTTGCCAGAGTTAACAGGGATACTTATTTATTCGAAGGGATTGAAAGCGAGGAGGTGAAAAATCTTAGGAGTTTCAATGGCGGTAAAGCTCTCTAAAAGGGTTAATTGTGTTGGAGATTCTGCAACAATCAGGTTGAATGATGTAGCCAACCGTTTGAGGCTGGACGGAAAGGATGTGATCAACCTTGGAGTGGGGGAACCGGATTTTGATACCCCTCTATTCATTCGAGAGGCGGCCAAAAGAGCTATTGGCGATGGAGATACACATTATGCCCCCAGTCTTGGGAAGCAACGATTAAGAGAGGATATCGCAGATAAATTGAGAGAAGATAACAGGATAGATGCCTCCCCTAAAAATATTATCGTCTCTGCTGGCGCCAAGCACATAATATTTATGGCGATAAATGCGCTTCTGGATGGGGAAGAAGAGGCGATGCTCTTTTGCCCGGCGTGGGTCAGCTATGAAGCATGTATAAAATTGGCAGGTGGAAGAGTAAATTGGGTAAAGACCAAAGAAGAAGACGCATTTCAACCGAGCGACCTCCAAGATAAAATAAATAAAAAAACAAAGCTTTTGGTTGTTAATAGCCCCAATAATCCAACTGGATCCGTCTATAAAAAAGATACACTTAAGATGATTAGGGATTTGGCGATAGACCGCGATCTTTATGTCATTTCTGACGAGATTTATGAGAAGATAATATATGAGGCAGATCACATCAGTCTTGCATCTTTTGATGGAATGGCGGAGAGAACCATTACGGTAAATGGCTTCTCAAAATCCTACGCGATGACCGGATGGAGACTCGGCTATGCTTGTGCGCCGAAGGAGATAATTGGTGGGATGTTAAAAATACAACAGCATTCGGTGACTTGTGCGGCTTCTTTCTCGCAGGAAGCGGCTATAAAAGCGATGGAAGGCCCGCAAGATAATCTAAAAAGGATGGTCGAGGAATTTAAAAGAAGGAGAGATATTCTCATTGAAGGGTTGAATTCCATTGGAATACGCTGTGTAAGGCCTGCGGGGGCGTTCTACACATTCGTGGATGTATCAAAATTTGGGGGCGATTCAAACGCGTTCTGTGAGAAGATGCTTCGAGAGGGATACGTGGTGATGATACCTGGATACGCCTTCGGCCCGGGCTGGGAGAAATACGTAAGAATATCTTACGCTGCCCCTTTGGAAAAGATCGAAGAGGCGCTTTTGAGAATGGAGAAGATTTTTGCCTTGGGCAAACAAAAGTAATATATTCTACTATTAAGTAAAGATGAGGAAGGGCACTTCTAATGTTTACCGTCTTGACAGGAGCTCAATTTGGGGATGAGGGTAAGGGAAAGATCGTTGATTTTCTCTCTAAGGATGCAGATATAATTGTGAGATTTCAGGGTGGGGATAACGCCGGGCACACGGTGGCGGTCGACGATGATGTTTTTAAGCTCCACCTGATACCTTCTGGCGTTATCTATGGAAAGAGGCTTTTGATTGGTCCTGGGGTCGTTATGAACCCGATCTTCCTTAAAGCTGAGATAGAAGGCTTGAAAGAAGAGGGGATAGATGTTGGTCCAAAGATGCTTGGGATCGATGCTAAAACGAGCATAATAATGCCGTACCACATCGAGATGGACAGGTTAACCGAAGAGAGAAATAAAGATAAGATAGGAACCACAAAGAGAGGAATAGGCTTCGCTTATGCCGATAAAATATCGAGAGACGAGGTTAGACTTATAGATATCATCGCTGAGGAGAGATTTTTTAAGATTTACGAGGATATAGCCCCTTTGAAGGAGGGGGTCATTGAATTATTGAGGGGAGACCCTGCTATCGTTAGGGACCGGAAGAAGATAGCGGCATACATAGAGGTTGGAAAATTTTTGAAGGAATTTATCGTGGACGTCTCTTATGAGGTGAACAACGCGCTAAATAAGGGAAAAAATGTTTTGGCCGAAGGTGCCCAGGGTACATTTTTGGATGTGATACACGGTACTCAACGGTGGGTAACATCCTCTAACACGATAGCCGGTGCTGCCTCTTCTTACCTCGGCGTGGGGCCAAAGAGGATAGATGAGGTGTACGGCATCACAAAGGCATATATCACGCGGGTTGGTGAGGGACCCCTTCCCACAGAGATAAATGGAAGATTGGGTGATGAGCTTAGGGAGAGGGGAAACGAATATGGAACGACCACGAAGAGACCGAGGCGATGTGGGTGGTTCGACGGTGTCTTATTCAGAAAGGCATTGAATCTGAATGGGTACACTAAGATAGCGTTGACCAAACTCGATTCTTTAGCTGGTATGGGCCCACTAAAGATATGCACGTCTTATAAACTGGGTGGTAAGATCTTGGAATATCCACCCGACGACACCTACGATCTTATAAGATGTAAACCGATATATGAGAAGTTGGACGGATGGGACGAGGATTTGGATGGATATTCCACTTTCGATGACTTTCCAAAAGTCGTTAGAGATTATGTAAGGAGAATAGAGGAGATAGGTAAAACTAAAATTAATTTAATCTCTGTTGGAAAGAAGAGAGACCAGCTAGTCATAAAGAGTGGTTAAAAGGGTCTATGGAAGAAGATATCTTCAAGTTCGGACTTTCGGCAGATGAATAAGAATACAAATAAAAAAAAAGAAAAACGTTTAAAAACTCACTCTGCGCTTTTAGCAAACTTAAGAGGTACTTTTATGTCTCCTGTGGGGGTATGCAAATACGTTGTTCCCTTTACCTCCCAACCCATGGTTCCCTCTCTGATAGCAGTCTGTATAGCCTCTCCAACATCAGCATATTTAAAAGTGAATGACGTATCCACCGTCTTTACGCCAGAAGGCGGAATCTCTATCTTCCTGAGCACTTCCCCGCTGCCCAAAAGCTTGTTGTTACCATAGACCTTGTAATCTATCTTATCCATCGTCGCCGTTGTGTCGCCTAAATTGCGCATCTCAAAGACGACCTTCACGTCCGCGCTATTCAGTCCAATATTGCCGAGTCTAATATCTGTGACGCTCGCCTCGCATTCTTGCAGGGCTTTCTCTTTGGCAGCATAGAATGCTATACCAGCAACGATGAGGATCACAATTATTCCTAAGGCGATCCATGTTCCTTTTGCCATTTTTTTCGCCTCCTTTTTATTTTATACAAATTTAATTTCACCAATATAATTATTTTAATGCCTAATAAAACCTTCCCTTACCGCGCCTCTAACAAAATTTTATCTGTATCCAATAAGACGTAATGTGCATCAGGAAGTCTTTGGGAGTCATATCCATGAAGAGAAGGATAGAAGATATCAATGAAAAGATCAAAAAAGGAGAAGCCGTTGTGATCAGCGCCGATAATCTCTCAGATATGGTGAGAGACGGCGAGGATGTAAAGGTAAAAGATGTTGATGTCGTAACCACCGCGACGAGAGGCTGTATGTCCGGAACCGCCGCCGTCTTAAGCTTCCACTTCTCAGAGCCGGGGATATTTGAGAGGGGGAAGATGCTCAGATTGAATGGGATACCTGCGATTCCCGGACCTGCACCGAACGAACGTGCGGGATATATAGATACGATCGTTTATGGTACCCAAGAGAGCTTGCACAACTCAAGATATGGTGGAGGACACCTCTTTAAAGATTTAGTGAAGGGAAAGGAGATCGAGGTAGAGGTGGATACAACGGACGGCCGTACATTGGAAGAGACGATAACGATCGAAGATACGAATACAGCAAGGATCATAGGATCTAGGAATTGCTGTAAAAATTATCAAGCGTTTGCAAATTCAAAAGAAGGTTCTGTTAAGACCATATTCCATCCAAAATGTCTGGAGGGGGCATATAAAGAATGCTCATTCGCCGGTTGTGGCGAGTTGAATCCGATACAGAACGATCCAGATCTTGAGGTGATCGGAATAGGATCTAAGATATTGATGAATGGGGCAGAAGGAATAATACTGGGGCATGGAACGAAGTCCAGCCCAGAACATCCATTCCTGATGACCACGGCAGAGATGTATGATATGGAACCTGAGTATATGGGCGGGACGGTCACTTCCGCCGGCGTAGAGGTCTTGAATACGATCGCGATACCGATCCCTATCTTGAATGAGAAGACACTTAAGAACGCGAAGGTTTTGGATGAGACAATAGAGCTTCCGTTGATGGACATTCACGATAGAAGGGAGATGGGCATATCTACGTATGGAATGGTATGGAAAAACAATTTAAAAGTCAGTTATGATCCGGGTGCCTGTAAAAGATGTGAAGAGTGTCTGGTTGAAGAATACTGCCCAGAAGGATGTTTTAAAGATTATACCTTCGAAGAGGAAAGATGCAGGAATTGTGGTTTCTGTACGACGGTCTGTGATGCGTTCAAGTGTGATATGGGAGACCTGCATGTAATCTGTGAGGACAAGGATATGAGAATTCCCGTCTCATACAGGACGTCAGATAGGTTGGGGGCAAGAAAAGCGTCTTTAGAACTAAAAGATCGAATAGAAAGCGGAGATTTTTTATTGGCCCCTTTTGAAAGACTGGAATTTAAGAGGAGATGGTGGGAACAATCTTAATATGTGGTCGCTTACCGGTGAAAAGGTGATAAAATGTCGAACATAGTATCTGAGCTTGATCATCTCTTTTATCCAAAAAACGTGGCCATATTCGGCGCTTCAAATAAGATCAAAATAGGGACGATGGGCATATTAACGTTGATCGCCGGCGGTTTTAAAGGTGAGATATACCCTATACATCCCAGAGAAGATAATATAATGGGTTTAACTGCATACCAGAAATTGAGAGAGGCACCGAAAGGGGTTGATCTCGCGATAATATCCGTACCGGCAAAAAATGTTCCAGAGGTCATAGAAGAATGCGTAGATGCAGGAGTCGGGGCATGTGTAATCTTCTCTTCTAATTTTTCAGAGGTGGGGGAAGAGGGTAAAAGGTTGGAGGAAGAGGTTTTAAGAATAGCCAGAAGAGGAAAAATCAGATTTGTCGGGCCAAACTGCATGGGCATAACAAATATGGATGCAAATCTGTGCGGTTTGATGAATTTTTCAATTCCTAAGAGTGGAAACGTCTCTGTGGTTTCTCAGAGTGGGACACTGGGCACGATAAGCATGCTGAATGCTTCTGCCAAAGGCGTTGGATTCAACAAATTCGTCAGCAGCGGAAACGAGGCGGATCTGCGCATGGAAGATTTCATAGAGTATTTTCTCAAGATGAGGGAACAGATGTCATATTTGCATTCATCGAAGGGGTTAGAGGGGGAAGAAGATTTTTAGACGTTTCAAAAGAAGCTACAAGGAAGAAGCCGTTCATCGTATTAAAAGGCGGCGTCACAAGCTCGGGGAGCAGGGCTGCACGCTCTCATACGGGCAGCATGGTAGGTTCAGATGAGATATATGATGCGATCTTTAGACAGAGTGGGATAGCTAGGGCATCGGACGAATCAGACATGATAGACCTGATAAAAGGGTTCTCCAAATCCCCCCTTCCAAAAGGCAGAAGAGTCGCCATATACACCGTTGGAGGTGGATTTGGGATTTTGGCGGCGGATGAATGTGAAAAAAATGGTTTAGACGTTATAAAACTGCCCGAAGATATCATAGAAGAGCTAAATCACTTTCTGCCGCCCTTCTGGAGTCACGGAAATCCGATAGATGTTACCGCTTCTGGCGCGGCAGCCCTCGGTGGGGATGGAAGTATAGATGAAAGATCTCTCAAAATTTTACTGGAATCTCCGGCAATAGACGGTATAATATTCATGGCTCCAACCAATATCACTTCCAGGATAAATAGAGTAATGCCCAGAATTTCGGTTGGCGATATAAAAGAGATGCTTTCCACAATCATAGAGACGGGAATGCTCGGTGGTGCGTCAAAAGACCAAGCGGAGAAGATCATAGAACTGAAAGAGAGATACGACAAACCGATGGTGGGAGTGAACCCATGGGGTGAATCCGAGATTGAGGAGTATAGAATATTGGAAGAAGGGGGAATTCCGTTGTATAGAAGTACCACCCAGGCAGCCCGCGTTTTATCCAAACTCATCGAATATAAGGAGTACTTGGATAAACAAAAATTTTTATCAGATACAAAAGTGTAAACTTAAGTGCGGCCGATGATGAGTGATGGGCAGACTGATTGGATGATGATGGCGTTGGAACTGAGGCCGTTAAAGAACTTTCGTGATCTCAAGCGAGAAATCTATTCCCCTAACGCTGTGGGTCAAAAAACCGAGTGAAATCACGTCCACACCTGATCTTGCATAGTCCAACAAATTTTGTGGCGTTATATTTCCGGAAGCCTCTAATATTATCTCTTTCCTTATTTTATTCTTCGTCAGCAGTTCTTCGGCTTTTTTTATCCTATCAGGTTGAAAATTATCGAGCATTACTATATCCGCTCCAAGAGTGGCCGCTTTTAACGCTTCTTCTGGGGTTTTAACCTCTACCTCTATCTTTTTAGTAAAATATTTCTTTTTAGCAGATGCTATTGCCCTTTCAAGTTCCACAACAGCGATATGATTGTCCTTTATCAATATCGCATCACTAAGCCCCATCCGGTGTGCGTATCCACCACCGATCTCCACAGATCTCTTGTCAAAGTATCTTAAGCCCGGGCATGTCTTTCTCGTTGCAGCTATCTTCACACCCAAACCATCCTCATCGATGATCTTTTTAAGCCTTCTCGTTAGTGTTGCTATCCCACTCATTCTCGAAAGAAGATTCAAGACGGTTCTCTCAATGAGTAATATTCCCCTTGCGTCTCCTTTTAAGATACATATATCGCTCTCACCATCGATTTCTTCCCCATCACCCACCAAAACTTTAACGTCTATTTTATAATATCTCATCAATTCGACGGTCTCTTCGATGCCCGCCAAGACGCATGCCTCTTTTGAATAGATCTTTGCGGCAACAAGAGTATCGGGCTCGATGATCGAGGAGGTTATATCCCCATAAGGTGCATCCTCTTCTATGAATTCAAGGAGTTTCTTTAATATTGGCATTTCATCCTATCTTTATCTGGTCATTCCTCGTCTTTAGAAGTGAGAGAATAGATAGCGCGGCCAAATAACTGGTTTTAGGATTTTTTGGAAATTTAGAGTTCTCTATATCAATCGTTATCTTTCCAAACTCTCCTTTCGCTCTAATTTGATGTATGTTATCTCTCACATCGCTATCTGCAACTATCTCGACGTCTATGTCTCTTCCGGTAGCGAGGGAGAGGGACGCCGCAACATTTATGTTAAACGGAAATTTCTTCACCGCTTCACTCGCCTTTCCCTTAAATACAACCATATTACCCGTTAAATCTTCTATTCCCAAGCTCTTTGGATTTTTTATCGTTCTGAGTGATATATCTCCGTTCATGAATCTCAGGATCTTCAAGTTGTCCAACCCCAGTATTGCGCCAGAAGGTATGGATATATTTGAGTTATGCCCTTTTGCAGCATCTATCATCTCTTCTCTCAATTGGCGATCAAGCAACGCTCCCGAACTCATGACAATGAGATCCTTTCCACTTTTCAGTACTGCCCTACCGTATTTCCGAACCGCCTCTTGAGATGCCGCCTCCACCACCAGATCCATATCTTCTCTTAAAAATTCTTCGAAGTTTTTAGCCACTTTGCATTCGTTCGGTGATATATCTTTGGCTCTCGAAAGGATATCGTCGTAAAGGGCTACGACCTTCACATCTACGTATCCAGCGTTTTCTACGATCATTCTGCCGATACTTCCACATCCAATTATCCCTATCTTGTACATCATTCCTCATCTAAATATTTCTAAATACGTGTCATCGGACTTATTTAAATATCTATGGAAAAAATCTATTAAGATGGCATTTAAGGTGCAAAAATTTATAAATACGCGGAAGTAAGGGCTTTTATGGAAGTAGAAATAAAAATAAAGCTCAAAGAGGGTATATCAGACCCGGAGGGGAAAAACACAAAGAAAGCACTGAGGCTTCTTGGGTTTGAAGATGTTTTGGACGTTCACACGCTAAAGACGTTCAGGATAAAATTGGACGATTCGGATGAGGGGGATTCAGTTGAAGAGGCTAAGGAGATGTGTAAAAAACTCCTTGCAAATCCAGTTATTCATGATTATGAGATAAAAGTGAAAAAATGAACACCCTACATTTGGTCAGTGAAGTCGATCTCATCGGCTCAGATGACGATTATTTGAGGAGGATCAGTGAAGATATGGGTCTTGGGCTAAGCGTGGGCGAGTTAAAGATCATAGAAGATTATTTTAAAAAGAGGGGAAGGAATCCAACCGATATAGAGCTTCAATCTCTCGCTCAGGCGTGGTCGGAACACTGCTGTTATAAGAGTTCTAAAACACTTCTCAAAAGATATATCCTGATAGATGTACCGCAGAACATTCTCATGGGAGAAGACGCGGGGATATTGGAATTTAACGATGAATATGCCTATGCGGTGGCATTTGAGAGCCACAATCACCCATCCAACATAGAACCCTATGGTGGAGCCGCAACAGGGATTGGTGGTATAGTAAGGGACGTCGTCTGTATGGGTGCCACGCCCGTGGCTTTGATCGACCCGCTCTTCTTTGACCCACTGAAGGGGATAAAATCAAAATTTTTATTGAACGGCGTCGTATCTGGAATAAGTGACTACGGAAACAGGATTGGAGTTCCGACCATCTCAGGAATGGTATATTTTGACGAGGATTATGTTAGCAATTGCCTCGTGAATGTTGGATGCGTTGGAATTGTCAAAAAAAGCGAGATCATAAGGAGCAGGGCAAAGGAAGGCGATCTTTTCATTCTGGTGGGTGGTAGAACGGGGAGGGACGGCATACACGGCGTCACCTTTGCATCCGCAGAACTATCAGAGAAGTCCGAAGAGGATCGAGGGGCAGTTCAGCTCGGTGATCCAATAACCAAAGAGCCGCTCATTCATGCCTGTCTGGAGGCAAATGAAAGGGGATTGTTAGACGGGATGAAAGATCTGGGTGGCGGAGGATTGTCCTGCGTGATCGGCGAGATGGCTCTCGCAGGAGGTTGTGGGGCAGAGATTGAATTGGAGAATGTCCCACTCAAGGAAGAAGGGTTGAAACCCTGGGAGATACTTGTATCTGAATCTCAGGAGAGGATGATGCTCTCCGTCGATCCGAAGAACCTAAAAGAGGTCTTAGGTATATTTGAAGGCTGGGATCTTCTCGCAACCGTCATTGGAAAAGCAACGAAAGGACGATCACTCAATATCAGGTATGGTAAGGAGAAGATCTATGAGATCGATCTGAATTTCTTGGTGGACGGTGTCAGATATAATAGAATATATGAGATAAAGAATAAAGAGGAGAAAATAGAACGTTTCAACGAGCCTCGCAATTACGAAGAGATATTCTCATCGATACTCTCGAGTCCAAACATCGCGAGTAAGGAATCAATAATCCGGAGATACGACCATGAGGTCGGAGGGCGCACCGTTTTAAAGCCACTTCAAGGAGAGATAGGATTCTCTTCCCATGGAGACGCATCGGTCATAAAACCGCTCGAAGATTCTTATAAAGGGTTAGCGATAACCTCAGATATAAATCCGTCTTTCATGAAGATAAATCCATATAAAGGATCTCTCTCGGCGGTAGATGAAGTTTGCAGGAATCTGGTCTCCGTTGGATCGCTTCCCCATTCTCTCGCGGATTGTCTGAACTTTGGAAATCCGGAGAAGCCTTTGGTGATGGGGTATTTTCATGAGTCCGTCAGGGCACTCGGCGAGATTGCACGGGAACTTGGGTTACCCTACTCTTCGGGAAACGTCAGTTTTTACAATGAGACACCAGAAGGAAGCATCCCGCCAACGCCGGTAATTCTTGGTGTGGGGATCATTGAGGATATAAGAAGATCTATTACTTCTGATATCAAGGGAAGAAATCCAATCTATTTGATTGGAGAGACGCGTGAGGAGTTAGGAGGATCGGAATATTTAAAGATCATAGGTGTGAGTGGAGTAGTTCCGGATGTCAATATCAAAGTACTAAAGCGATCCATCGAAGCGATCCTAAAAGAGATGGCAAGAGGGAATATAGCCTCATGCCACGATATTTCAGAGGGTGGTATTGCAGTCTGTCTTGCAGAGATGTGCATGGGAGGGAATATAGGTGCCAATATTGATCTATCTCTGATGGGAGAGATGATTGCAAACCGAAGGTTTGCAAACTTGAAAATCTCCGATTTTCAAATGAGGAGCGACATAAAATTGTTCTCAGAATCAAATACGAGATGGATCGTTGAAGTGAATAAAAAGAGAGAGGAAGAATTTGTTGAAGATTTGAAAGATCAGGGGTTGGGATGCACGTATCTCGGGAAAGCTGGAGGTGATGGGATACGAATAAGCGACAAGAAGAAAGGTCTTATAAATATCCCACTGGATAAGATAAGAGATATCTGGGGTAAAGGGCTCGAAAAATTTCTGAGATGAACTGATTCAACTCCTTTTGGGGCATTCTTTCTCCTGAAAGACAAAAACATTGGTTTTTAAAATGCGCCCAAAATATTCATGTCATAGTTCATACAAAATTCGGAATAGTGGTATGAATGCACATCGTGACCAAATCAAAGATCGGTTCAAGGGGTCAAATTGTAATTTCAAAGGTGGCGAGGGATATTCTCGGACTTTTAGAGGGATCGGATGTGATAATTGAGATGAGAGAGGGCGAAATAGGTATCATGCCGACAAAGAAAGATATATTAGATGGATATTAGATGGATGGCGTGAAGTTATAACCAAAAGGATTTTGAAAAGGTAAAGGGGATCAGGCGTTTCGATTTTAAGAGTTTTATTCGCCAGAATAAATCCCCTACGTGAAAAACCAGGGGTTTTCCATGGCAAAGATATGCGTACTCAGGATGGAAGGGACAAATTGCGAATGGGAGACGTTTTTGGCGTTTAAAAGGCTTAAAGGAGACGCCGAGTTCGTTCATATAAAGCAGATCTTGAAAGAGAGCGAAGAAGAGCGATTCTTAGAAGATTACGCGTGTGTTATAATACCTGGCGGCTTCTCTTCTGGGGATTACGTACGTGCGGGGGCGATATTCGCTTCGAGGTTAAGTAAATTAAAGAAGGAGATAATCGAATTCATCGAAGAGGATAAACTGTTGGGAGGAATATGCAACGGATTTCAGGTATTGGTCGAGCTCGGCGTTTTACCTGGGATTGGAGAGGCATTATCTGAGGAAAAAAAGGCGGTGCTGACCGTAAATGATTCAAACCTATTTGAATGCAGGCCCACGTTATTGAGGCATGTGAATGGTGGAAAGTGTATATTCACGAGGAGATATACGAAGGATAAGATAGTGATCTTCCCGAGTGCACACGCAGAGGGAAAGCTCGTCTTCGGGGGTGAGGATACCCTAGAGAAGATGATCGAGAACGATCAGATCGTCTTTAGATATACAGACAGTAAAGGAGATTATGCAGGATACCCATGGAACCCGAACGGTTCCACATACAACATAGCAGGAATATGTAACGAACGAGGGAACGTCTTTGGGCTCATGCCACACCCGGAGAGGGTCTTCTACTCCTACACACATCCGGATTGGACAAGAAATTCTATGGGTGTCTATGGGGATGGAATGCCACTTTTTAAATCTATTTTGGATTATATAGATGGATAAAGGTGATAAGTAGATAAAGATGAGATGGGAAGAGAAGAAGGGCAAGATCCTAAAAAGATTGAACGAGAGGATAAGGGAAGGTCTGGTGGATGAGAGAATCATCCCAACACTTGATAGCATCAATAAATTTTCTTATCTTTACACTGTTTCGAGTTGTTCTGGCAGAGTGATTGTCATAGATCTTCTAAAGATCGGTGATAAGAGAAACGCCATATTTACTGGAAGATGGCATAGAAGAGTTGAGAAAAAAGAGGTATTAAATGCGATCGAGAGATGCGAGAGAGACGGGTGGTTCATCCTAAATCCCCCGATCCTTCACGTCGTCTCCAAAGATATTGGGCACGCCAAAGAACTTTTGAAGATCGCGATCGAATGTGGCTTTAAGAGATCCGGGATAAAATCGATTGGAAAAGATAAGATAACCGTGGAGATGAACAGCACCGAAGTCATCGAGACGATCGTCGCCAAGAATGGCATAAATATCATAGGCGAGGATTATTTAGAGGTCTTAATAGAATGTGCAAACCTCAAGTTTGAGAGATCTCAAAGAAAGATTGAAAGGTTGAACGAGAGGTTAGATGAACCCCTCGTTGACGAGAAGTTCGCCGTTTAGGATCGCAGCTCCCGCCGCTCCTCTTACCGTGTTATGACCAAGAGTTATGTACTTTATTCCGTCGAAGTCTTCCCTTACCCTACCAACGGATATCGTCATCCCTCTGCCCATATTTCTATCCAACCTGGTCTGTGGCCTATCCTCATCATCATGAAGATATATCACCTTCTCCGGTTCAGAGGGCAGGTCTTTCAATCCGGGATCGAAACTCAAAAACTCCCTCTTCACGTCTTCTGCTGATATCTTCTCCTTAGTCCTTATCCAGATCGCCTCCAGATGACCGTCTATCACCGGAACCCTGTGGCAACTCGCGCTGATCTTTATCTTTGCGTTCTTTATCTTCTCTCCATCGAACTCACCAAGCATCTTCAGCGGTTCTGTCTCCATCTTCTCCTCTTCTCCTCCTATATATGGAACCACGTTATCCAAGATACTCATTGATGAAATACCCTCATATCCTGCTCCAGATACCGCCTGCATCGTGGAAACCCGTATCTCTTCGATATCAAATTTCATCAGTGGTTTAAACGTCGGCACCATCGCGATCGTCGAACAATTTGGATTAGTTATTATAAAGCCAGTCCATCCCCTCTTCTTCCTTTGAACATCTATAAGACCCAGGTGCTCTTTGTTCACCTCTGGAATGATGAGCGGGACATCTTCTTTCATTCTGTTGGCGCTCGCGTTGCTCGAAAGGGCGAACCCACCTTTTGCAAAATCAGATTCTATCTTCCCTGCCAGATCTGCCGGAAGTGCCGAAAACACCAGATCTGCCTCAATCCTCCTCGGATCCATCGGAAGAACTTCTTTCTCTGCAAGGTCCTTCGGTATCTCCGTATCGAGTCTCCAGGGTCTCGCGTCTTTATATTTCTTTCCTACGCTCCGTTTGGATGCGGCCAGACACTCGATCTCAAACCATGGGTGATTCTCCAAAAGTTGGACGAATCGCTGTCCGACCGCACCTGTTGCACCGAGGATTGCGACTTTCTTCTTCACTTATTCATCCCCCGTCTTTTATCTAAACCCTACGATGCCTTCGGAGGCACTTAAAGTCTGGATAGTAAGGCGGATGCCTTTGCTGCCGCGGCAGAACCCTGAGAGACACTCAAAGATATATCCTTTAATCCCTGTGCACACCCACATATCAGTATACCCTCTCTTTTAGTTTCGATGGGGGCCAATCTCGAATTCTTCTCGGTAAAGAAACCGTAATCATCCGTATCAATCCCAAATAATTTTGCAAGCTCTTTTGAGTCTTTGGACGGCAATGACGCCTCAGCCAGGACGAGAAGATCCAAATTAAGCTCCAACTCTTTATCTATAAAGTTCTCGAAGAAACTAACCAATAGCTTCCCATCCTCCTCTTTTACAGTTGCCGGCCTTCCCCTGAGGAACTTCACGCCACTCTCTCTCGCCTTTCTGTAAAGCTCCTCGGCGCCTTTGAACGGGGTCCTTATGTCTATATAGATGACGTACACGTTTCTCGTTGGATCTGCCTCCTTGAGCTCGAGAGCATTCTTTATCGTAAACGTACAGCAATAATTACTGCAGTATGGGTTGTAATTGACATCCCTGCTGCCGGCGCAGAGTATAAATCCCNCATCCTTCGCTTCTTTTCCGTCGGACGGTCTGAGTATCTTTCCTCCAGTGGGGCCATCTGTATCTGACATTCTCACCAGCTGCATGGATGTGATAACATCTTCATAATCCCCATACCCATAGAGCCCCCTTGGTTCAAATAGATCGTAACCTGTTGCCAGAATAACGGTCTTTGCCCCGATCTCTTCTTCTGTACCTTTCATATTTAGATCGATGGCATCCTTCGGACAGACCTTCACACATTCTTCACACTTCGTACAACCCCCCTCGTCTATCGCATATATCTTTGGAACTGCCTGCAAAAAAGGGATATAAATCGCCTTTCTCGTGTCCAAATTTCCGTTGAACGCGTTTGGAATCTCCTCTGGGCATACTTCCATACACTTCCCACAGGCGTCACAGCTCTCATTTACGAACCTCGCCTTACGGAGAACTTTGGTCGAAAAATTATTCAACGACCCGTCACATCCCAACATCTGTGTATTCGTCATTAATTCTATATTCGGATCGCTCTCCAGCTTTTCCATATCGTTTACAAGATCCTCTCTCGGATTCTCCAAATTTGGAAACGTCTTCGTAATCTTTGCTACCTTACCACCGATAAAAGGCTCTTTCTCCACAAGACAAACGTTATAGTTCATCCCGGCGAGATCTAGTGCAGCTCTTATTCCAGAGACGCCACCACCAACGACCAGCGCATCGAACGATCTCAAATCAGATTCCTCCTTCTACCTTTGATTCCGTATCTTCCCTCTTTGATTCTACACCTTCTATCTTTGATCCTGCTTCTATCTGTGACTTTATAGATTCTATCATCCTGTTCATGCCCCTTGAATAGAATTCCTTCGCATAAGCTATCTCATTCGTCAAATTTCCCATTGCTCTGAACCAGGTACCAGCATGGGCATGACTGTAAATAATCTTCTCCCTCCTAATCTCGATCACCTTTTCCGGGCATGCCTCCACACACGCCCCGCATAACATACAGTAAGCAGAATTAACCTCCACGGGACTTCCATAGATCGCCTTGCATGGGCAGACATCTACGCAAACCCTACAGTCCTCCGGGCATTTTTCCGTCTTGATGATTATCCTGCCTTCATACATCCCCTCCTGGACTATCGCTCCGTTTGGACAGACTCCCTGGCACCAACCGCACGCGATGCACTTCCCNTCATCAAAATTGAAAGATCTGTGGTATTTTTCTGCTTTTTTTATCTTTATNCTCTTCTCTGGATATATCTCAACGAGTTTCATNAATTCGTCGTACCCTTTCCCCGCATCGANCAACTCATTGCATTTTTCGCGTAAATCGTATGCGTCTTCNGGTATTTCAACTGTTATCGCCTCATACGGCCTCTCTTTATCCTCTCCTATCTCTATTGCGCCTGTGGGACAGGACATCTCACAGAGGTTGCAGGTGGGATCACATAAGGCTTCGTCCCAGATGACCTTCTTAACCAATTTTGGAAAATCTTCTTCCAATACGCTTCCTTTCTCTTCTCCATCTATCTTGAACGTTATCGCATTGAAATAACAGATGTCAGAGCATACGCCGCAAAAGGCGCACTTCTTCTCATCTATATCAACGACTGCCCGCTTTTTAAGCCTTCCATCCTCCACAATCGGCGGTTTTAACGTCATCGCCTCTTCTGGGCAGACAGCAACACAGGTTCCGCACCCAACGCACTTCTCTGCGTCCCTTATAAGCTCGTGTTCACGAAAATACATCTTCCTCGCCACGACGGCTCTTTTACCCTGAGTAACTTTGACTGGTTCGCCTCTCATCTACGAGACCTCTCTTTTATCTAATGTCATCAGATTCACATATTCTCTTATATAAACTGTATCATAAATCTTCGGTTGGTGTGCGAAACAAATTTATTATACGAGATCATGAACCTATCCAAATATTCAATAAGGGGTACTATTATGAGAGATGGCATGACGTTGGTGGTCGATTTAAGATCGGGAAGCATTCATACCAAGAAGGATGAAGGGGAGAGAGAGTATATCGGCGGAGGTCTCGGGGCATACATGCTCAACAAACGTATAAAGGGTGATGTGGACGCGATGGGGCCTGAGAATGTTTTGGTAATAACGAGCGGTCCGTTCGCTGGCATGCCCATACCAGCCGCGAGCGGCATCGGAATATTCTCGAAATCCCCTTTAACGGGCTATTTTGGGGAGGATTATCTATTTGGGGCATTTGGAAATCAGATGAGTCGGGCCGGATACGCTTCTATTATAATCAAAGGCGTTTCGGAGAGGCCGGTTTACCTATATATAGATGATGGGGTCTGCACCATAAAAAGAGCAGATGAACTGCTGGGATTAAGCCCGTGGAAAACCGAGGAGAAGATCAGAGAGGCGATGAACGATCGATCTTTGGGCGTGATCTCTATCGGACAAGCAGGAGAGAATAAGGTGAGATATGCTACAATATACGGCGATTTCCAGTATTCTGGATGTGGGCTCGGGGCAGTGATGGGATCGAAGAGATTAAAAGCGATAGCGATAAAGGGGTCTAATGATCTAAGACCCAAAGATCCCACCACGATTTTGGAGATGTATAAGATGCTCTCTAAAAAGATGGAAGAATCCTTTGTGGATGATCTGGATTGGGCTTACGATGCGAGGGATAAACTTCCGGCGAATAATTTTAAGGGAGTTTCTTCTGATTCTGATGTGAAAAAGCTAATAGGCGGTTTAAAGGAGCGCGAACTCAAGAAAGTATCATTTCAGCATTGTCCGGTGGCATGTAAGACGCTATGCCAATCTGATGGTATAATATCGCCAATTACGATCGGTGGGATTTCAATAGGACTCTTAAATGGCATATACGACCCTGATACGGTCATAAAAGCAGAACATCTCTGCTACACATTAGGTCTGGATCCTCGTTCGGTGGCCGTGGTCGCAGCATTTGCCAACGAACTGAAGGAAAGAGAAGATGATATAGGGTTTGATATGGGGTTTGGGAAGAAAGAAGAGCTCCTAAAATTCATAGAGGTGATTTCCAAGGGCAAAAGCATATTTTCCGAAGGCATAAAAGCTGCGGCAAAGAAATTTGGTGCGGAGGATAGTGCCATGCACTCAAAAGGGGCAGAATTAAGCATAGATACGTTCACAGACGAGAATATTGCCTTTGGAACGGCGATCTCTCATAGTGGATCATACCAAGGAGGGGAAGATTATGACACATCTAATCTCCTAAAGATGATGATGGTATATCCGAAGGCATACGAAGCATATTCTAAGGAGGATCTCTATCGGCTGTACGCGGCTGTTGGTGGAGAAACGGATAGAGAGAGACTTGGCGAGATGAAAGATAAAATAAATGACATCAAGCGAGAGTTCAATATAAGGCAGGGCTGGAAGATGGATGATGACACCCTCCCGCAGAGGATCATGAAAAATTTTTCCGGAGAAGAAGCGTTTTTACAGAAGAGATTGGATTATTATCGTTCTATGGGATGGGATGAAGAAGGTTCCAAAGGCGAGAGGGAGTGATGTAAATTGGTCAAATTTATATTTTCAGATACGGATAGATGTACCGGGTGCGGGCTATGTGAGATTATATGTTCTTGGCATAAAGAAGGCGTCTTTAACCCGCTCAAATCGAGGATAAGAACGGTTCGTCTGGGGTTTGCAGATATCGCCGCGGCGTGCAGGATGTGTGAAAACCCTCCCTGCGTACCACAGTGTCCGAGTAGGGCTCTAACCCAGCGAGAGGATGGAGTCATCGAGGTAGATGAAGAGAGATGTGATGGGTGTGGCTGGTGTGCAGAGGTTTGCCCTTATGGTGCCATAAATATTCACCCCAAAAAGACGGCACTGATATGCGATATGTGCGGTGGTGACCCGGAATGTGTGAAGGCGTGTCCAACGGACGCACTAATCCTGGTGAATCAGGAGGAGATACCAAAATATCTTAGAAAAGACCTTATGGAGATAAAATTGGGAGATATTTAAATGTCTGACCTATTGTTATCGTTGCCCAAAGAGAAATTGATGAACGAGACGTTAAACTTCTGCTATAAGTGTGGAGAATGCACGAGTATATGCCCCGTATCGGATAGTGGATTTAAGCCACACGACTTCATCGCAAAACTATC
>RXIL01000030.1 GCA_004212085.1 Candidatus Methanolliviera hydrocarbonicum | reverse complement strand
GTTTGAATATCCTTTTTATAACAATCTTTTATTTATTGTTGCAAGAACATATTTTAATATCTTGAGGTATCGTTTGTATTGCTTCACTTATCTTATCAATATTCTTCAATAATCTCTCTTTTGTAGGTTTTCTACCTCTAATTGATGTACCTTGGACTTTTTTTATTTGTTCTCTAAATTTCATCATCTGCCCCCTTACAACTTCACAAATAAAATTGTCATCTCTTGCAGAGACATTCGTATTATCTATCTTTTGCATCACAAGAATATACTCATCATCTATCTTTCCTATATCTGCACTTGTGTATTTCTTTGTTTTGTCAATGTTCCTAAAAATCGTTTTTATTGGTTTAAACCCTATCTCTTTACCCATCTCTCCAAAAAATTTATGACTTTCGATCAGTTCATATTCTAAACTCGAGTTGCCCACCACCATCACGCATAACTTATCTTTTTTAAGAACCCTATTCATTTCTATCATTGAACGGAACATATCCCCTAAATATTCAGAGAGCAATCTAAATCTATTTGCTATGAAATGAGAATGCCCACCTATCTCATGTTTCCTAAACAAGTCAAAATCCATTCCAAGCCAAAGCATGTTGTACATGTGGACTCTATAATAATCCAACGCATTTACATAAGGTGGAGAAGTTACTATTAAGTCTATCGAGTTAGTCTCAACTTCTAATTTTCTTGCATCACCACAAATTACTTTTACTTCTGGAATGTTTTTAATAATTTTATCCATTTTCTTTAGTCCATTCTGCATAGATTTCACTTTTTTCAAAAATAAATCGTCAACATCGATTCCACCGCCATTTTCTACCAATGACCAGATCGTAGAAGATAAAGCGACTCTTCCAAAGTCAAATAAGTCGTTGTGCCCTTCTTCTTTTATCTCTAACAGAGTTTCGCGAATGCCCTCTAATTTCGAGATTACAACCCTATTAAATATTTTACTTACCTTCCTGTTGGGTAGATTGTTAATTCTTTCATCAACTTTTCTATAATCCATATCCAAATATCGCTTCATAACTGCTAATTTTTTGTTAAAATATCTAAACTCATTTTCATCAATCAAGGTGGTTTTTACTTTAGTTATTAGAGATGCAAGCGGGTTAAAGTCATTACCAATCGAATTTCGATTATTTAGAAGAGCCTCTATTAATGTTGTTCCACAACCACACATCGGATCTAAAACAGTTTCCTCTTCTTTTGTAAATAATTTGATGAAGGTCAAGGGTATTTGAGGTATAAACCTTGCTGGATAAGAATGAAATGTATGTGTAAGATACTGAGTTGTAAAATCTTTAAAATCCCAGACAATTTTATTTAGTACTTCAATTCCCCTATAAAAGCTATATTCTCCGTTGATTGATTCCAAGTATTTTCGTTCAAGGGTCTTTTCTCCGAACAAAGTTGCCTGTTTTGTATCATAAATCATTTTCATCGCCTTTCCATAGCTCCTTCATCTTTTCTTTGATGAACTCAGGATCATCCGATTCGATCCCAAAATAATGAGAAAACGCTTCTGCGGTGGTTATGAGTTTAGTCCTTCCTTTAGGAGCGGTCTTTACCAGCCTCTCCTCCTCTAACTTCTTTACGTGTGAATAGCATTTATTTCCCCTTATCTTGGCCAACTTCGCCAGCGTTATCGGCTGATAATAAGCTATAACGGAGAGCGTCCTTAAAATCTGATTTCCAAACTCTTTGGACGCAAAATCCTTCGTATATTCGAGATATTCCGGTTTGAGCCTCATCACGAATCTATCACCGTCAGGAGAAGATATCTCTATCGGGCCTGAAGAGTATTTCTTTGAGAGTTCACCAATCATCTCTTCGATCTCCTCTCTGGACTTCTTAAACCTCTTTTCAAAGGTCTTTAAACTTATGGGGCGATCTGTTAGGAAGAGGGCAGCCTCTATTATCTCTCTTTCCATTTACTCACGCTTCAATATGCTTTTTCCCCTATTTAAAAGTTTTTTTGCTTTTTCCTCGTCTTTTGCTTCAGCATAGATTCTTATCATCGGTTCCGTTCCACTCGCCCTTATCAGAAGCCAACTTTTATCATCATAAGATACTTTTACGCCGTCTCTATCGTTGAAAGGTTCTTTTAACTCGCTTAGACGCCTCTTCACACGTTCCATCGCCTCTTCTTTCTTCTCCACCATTATCTTCTCTTTGATAGTGAAGTATCTTGGGACTTCATCCGCGAGTTCGCACAAGCTTCTATCCTCTTTGGAGATTATCTCCATAATCTTTCCGAGAGCGGCCAAACCGTCTCTGCAATATTGGTGCTCCGCGAATATGAGCCCCCCGTTCCCTTCCCCGCCAAAGATCGCTCCTTCTTTCATCATCGTTCTCGCAACGTGCACACTTCCCACGGGAGTCTCGATCAACGTTCCATCTTCCTCCTCAACCACATCCCTCAAAGAAGAAGAGGTGGCTATTGTGGTCACAACTTTTTCTCCTTTCCTTTCACGTAAGATATCTCTCGCAACGATCGATAGGATGATGTCTCCCTCCACAAATCTGCCCTTTTCATCGAAGAAGACACTCCTGTCGGCGTCTCCATCGTGGGCGATGCCGAGATCGAAGTCTCCACTTTCGATGATCCTTTGCAAGATCTTTAAATTCTCCTCCGTCGGCTCCGGATTCCTTCCCGGAAAGGTGCCGTCCGGCTGGCAGTTCAACCCGACATACCCAATATTTAGACTCTCAAGAAATCGTGGCGTGGTGAGAAACGCAGATCCACTTGCGGCGTCCAGCGCTATTCTAAATTTACTCTCCCTAATCTTTCCTAAATTTTTCCCTAAAAAGCGTTTGACGCTGTCTATATACTGGCTTGATACATCCGTCTTTAGATATCTTCCCGTATCTCTCCAATTAACTTTTTTAAAATTTTCTTTAAAGTAGCTCTCTTCTATCTTCTCCTCTTCGTCCCTCGAAGCCTCCGTTCCGTCCTCTGCTATGATCTTTATCCCGTTGTACTCGGGAGGATTGTGGCTCGCGGTTATTATCACTCCACCGCTTACTGAAGAATTATCTTTGACGTAATATTGTATCGCGGGCGTTGATGCTATTCCAACGTCGATGACCTCGCATCCGCAGGATAGAAGTCCGGAGATGAAAGAGTTCTCTATCATCTCTCCGGAGATTCTTGTATCCCTTCCGATGACTATTTTTCCTCGCTTTAGCGTTCCATACGCCATCGCGATATTTAAAGAGAAGATCGGATCCAATGTATCGTTTGCGATCCCCCTTATTCCGTTCGTTCCGAAGAGTTTATTCATTTTTTTACTCATAAGTTATAGGTTCTCCTTGCTTCTAAAATCCAAGCGTGAACAAAATTTTTAAAGAGAGATAATCTCTCCTCATTGATTTTTATCTCTCTTATAATACTCATAAAGAGATCTTCTGATCTTTTAAATTCTCTTTTCACTTCTTTGATCTTAGATAGAAGATAACTCTTCTCGATCGCCAGTTCGGTACCAACTCCTTCTACCTTATCGTTTTGAATATCGAGACCTCGAAGATTTTCTATCTCCTCTCTCGGCACGTTGATATATCCCTCCCTTGAGACATCATTCCAGAGATCACAGATGTTATCAGCCAACTTGGCGGATGGCCCCCAAGATCTCGCGATTATATCGAGATTCTCTCTTCTAAGTTCTGGAAATCCCATATAAAGTGTCTGGGAAACTAAATTCTCTCCCATGCATGAATTGATGCGATCGAGTTCCTTTCTTTGTAAGATCTTCCATCTTCGAGAAGCGTCTTCGTATCCGAGTGATAGACATTGCAACCACCGTTCGTATAATGGATATGCCATCTCGTGCCCCTCGTCGTAGAGTTCTCTCAGGTATCTTACCTGTTCTGCCAATTTAGATTGCCTTAGACCGTCCGCTTTAGCATCTTCTCCGTTCCATTCTCTCTCGGCCACATTTCTGGATTCGATATAATATTCCTTGTCAAGAATTCCGAGATCGACTGCCTCATCTATGAGCATGACGGCATACATCGAAAATTTAGGCTTCTTCAGCTCTTTTTTTATCGATTCGTCATAGATCATATTTGCTCTCGCCTGTGGCACTGGAATTTCTATCTTGATGAACTCGCTCATTTTTGTCACCTGCTGATTCTTATCTTTTAGTTCTATTTAAGTTGACAGCCCCCATAAAGTTATAAGTTTATATACGGTGAAGATGCAATGGACCCATCAGGGGGCCGTAAGGTAGCCTGGACCATCCTCCCAGCATGGGGTGCTGGAAACCCGAGTTCAAATCTCGGCGGCCCCATCTCTTTGATCTGAAAAACTAGCGGTTTAGTCGTAAATCTTTCGCTTTCAGCAGTTCTGAAAGGGCTCCAAAATCCTTTAGAGAATGTGATGCCATCTCATTTCCCATCATCCCACACTCCATCGACTCTCTTTCTTCCAAAATCCCGCATAGAAAACCACCCGCAAAAACATCCCCGGCCCCCGTATCATCCTTCACATCCACTTTCTTTGCTTTTACTTTGGTGAGCTTTCCTTTTGACCCAATAAGACAGCCCTTCTCTCCCAATGTCACAACCGCAATCTCAACACCGATTTTATTCAATAGAGAAAGAGCACCAGAGACACTCAAGCCCGTTAAAATTTTCAGCTCCCCTTCATTCAAAAAAAGAATTTTACAACTCCTCAATACCTTTTTGATGTACTTTAATCCCATCTTTGCATATATCATGCCGGGGGAAAAGCTTACATCCACTCCTATATCACAGATAGCTTCCTGAATTTTCAATTGTTCTGGATTGGCAAAAGAACCTATATGAATCATTTTGAAATCTCTCGTCCTCTCCAAATCCAGATCTTCCATGCTTATATCGCTATTTACGCCTCCGAAGGGGTATAATGTCCTTTTTCCCTCTTTATCCACAAAGATGAATGCTCTTCCGGTGGCACCATCCTTTCTTAAGACCGATTCAGCATCTATATCATGGGATCTGTAGAAATCCAGCAACTCCGTTCCGAGTTCATCCTTTCCGATGGCTCCGGCCAAAGCGACATCCTTTCCCAGTACCGAGAGTGCCACGACAGTATTAGGCACAGATCCTCCTGGGCAGGTATAAATATTTTTAACTGGAACTTCCTCTCCAGAATCAGCCAATTTATCGACGAGACAGATGAAATCGTAATTGATCGCACCAAAGCCGATTAGATCTCTCTTCATGAAAAACCTCTGGTTCTGTCCGCAAAAATCTTCGATTTTTGGGATGCCAAAAATCTTAGATTTTTGAGCACTTCACTTCCTGTGTCCTACCTTCGGTAGGACTTCCTTTTAAGATTAAATTCTTCATTACTTCAAAAAGATAGAAGGTTGAAACATAAATTTTTAGCCCTGTTTGATTGGCGGCGCCTCTTTTATTCTCGTTGTTGCAACAATCACGCAGAAAGCCCCCCAGTAACGCTGTCATTTTACCCCCAGACTAACCAGTATATCTGATATAGATGTCAATATTTTGGTTGTTCATAGACATATACCAACAATTACGGAAGATTCACGCTCGCAAACGACTTTATTAGGGTGCTATCCAAGCTTTGCAGATAAACCCCTCATCATCTCTCTGTATCGCTTATGTATCTCGATCACCTCGTCAAAGTTATCTCTCCTCATAAGATTATGAATATACGGAAGTTCACCCACATCTCTGGTTAAGTCCGTCGATAGGTTACATTTGATGAATTCTGAATCTGAATCCCTCTTTTCTTCCCAAAGATCCACCATCTCAAATATATCTGAGATATTAGAAGTTATGACGTGAAGCCATCGCATATCCGTGGTGGCAAGCCCTATGGATGCGTATGGAACCGCGTACTCGTTTCCATTGAAGACGACGGATACTCCTTCCTCCTTTTTTACGCCTTCAAGCATCTTATAATCCGTTATACTATCCCCAACGACCAGAATTTCATCCAAAGGAACTTTTGAACGGTCTGAGATCTCTAAAACAGCATCAAGTTTTCTCCCTCCTCCGATAACCTTCACTTCCGAGAGCACATCGTATGAAGATCTTAGAAGCTCTTCAAAGAAGAGCTCATCCAAAAGTTCTTTCAGTTCTTCATCGCCTTTGGTCTCGAGAAGCCTCTTTTCGACATCTAAAACCAATTTTATAACGTCATCACCGGTTTTTTTTCTTTTTTCCTCTAAATTTAGCTCCGTACAGAATATATTTTCTCTGGGTATGCCCAATTTCCTACCTATGTTGTAGGCATGCCCCTCATAACTCGTTGAAATTATATAGATTTCCCAACCCTCTCTTCCCAACCTCTCGATCAATTCCTTTGCTCCTGAAATGATCGTAGCCCTCTCTGAAACCCTTGAAATGTCAGAAGTTTTTATGCCATACGCCAATAAAAAGGGTACGATCAGAGAGAGCGTATCCCCCGGTTCATAACCCATCCTCCCATCTAAGGTCAACAGATCGTCATATCTACTTATCTTCTCGAATATCTCTCTTCCTTTCGAAGACTCAGCCATGACCTCATAGGCATTATCCTGGGGGGACAATGGTCCTTCCAGATCAAAACATATGATCGGCTTATGCAGATTTGATTGTGGTAGCAAATCAAAGATTTGCGTATTCCAAAAATCAAGGATTTTTGAGAACATCAAAAATCGCTCTTAAAAGATCTGTTTCTGTGAAGATGCCCACCAGCATACCGTCTTTTAATACCGGAAATCCTCCAATGTCGTTTTTATTTATCTTTTTGGCTGCTTCCTCCATATCAGCATCAGGCCCTATCGTCTTTATATCGGTTTTCATAATATTTTTTATCTCTAAATCGTATATCTCACTGGCATTCCCAGTGACAAGTTTTTCAAAGACCTTTCCACTTCCTAAAAATTGCATCACAGTCGTTGCAGTTACCAGCCCAACCAAAAGATCATCTTTCACGATGGGTAGCCTTCTAAAACCGTTCTCAAGCATCTTTCTCAATGCGGCACCCAATGTCTCGGTGGAGTGGGCGCTCACCACCCCCCTGGACATATATTCCTCAATTTTCTTATTTAAGACGTCCTCAAAAGAATCAGCTTCGTTGATCAAAAGTTTGACAAAGTCTCTCTCCGTGATTATCCCCTTTATTCTCAACTTTTTGTCAATTATCGGAATGCCACCAATACCCCTCTTTATCATAATTTTGGCAGCATCTTTTATTGTCTCACTTTCTTCCACACATACTACTTCTTTCTCCATCAGCTCTTTTACATCCCCGTTAACTGCCGCGAGAAGATTTCCTTGATATCTATTTTTTACAAGATTATATTTGGTCCCACCGCCGAGCAAATTTACAATATCCACGGTCGTCACTATACCCATAACTCTATCTGTTCCCGCATCGGTTATTGGAATCCGTCTAAAACCGTGTTTTTCCATCGTTCTCGCGGTTCCGATGATGCTCATGGTAGGAGGAACCGTTAGGACATCTCTTGTCGCTATCGAGAATATCTCTCCCGTCTGCGATGGTTTCTTATCTTCAAAATCAAACGAATCTTTCATCCCATATCCTTCTCTCTCAAATCCGCCCAAAAATTTCACGTTTTTTGCACCCTTATCATCTCTATTCACGTCATCATCTCTTCATAGCAACCTTCGCAGAGTAGCATACCCTCTACCTCTCTCAAATTTTCAGAAAACACACCGCATCTGTCACATTTACCTTGGAAGACGGCTTTTTCTGATTTTCCTCCGGTGCTTTTATCTCCAAGTCTCTGTTTATCTCTATCAAGTCTATTAGAATTCTGTTGAGCTCGGGAGAAACAGATAAGATGTCTTTATTTGTTATTATCCCCACCAACTTTCTGTCTTCTACGATCGGAAGTCTTCTGATGTTATTTTTGAGCATTATCCTCATCGCAGATGTCAAACTCGTGTTTGGCGAGACCGTAATCAAAGGAGATGTCATTATATCCCCTATTTTAACTTTTTCTGGAAGGAGATTCTTTGAAATTAGCTTACGGACAAGATCTTCTTCTGTCACAATACCGATTGCCTTTTTATTGTTGATGACAACCAAATTGCCGACATCATAGTGCTTCATCCTTTGTGCCGCCACTTCTGCGGTATCGTCGGGATCTATCCCGATCACGTCTCTATTCATTATCTCTTTTACCGGTATATTCGTCTCCAAGACCACCACACCCAATCATTCACACGAAACTATTCCCAAAAAATATAAAGATATTACAACATAAAAACTTTGCTTACTCATTTGATCGCCGCATCGGATCTCCTATAGTATCACGACTTTTCTCTATTTTTTACCGTGAATAGACACTCATCATCTCCAAAGAGATCGGATTCCATCGTTATTTCGGCGTTTAAATCAAATGCCGAAAAAGCCCCCTTCAGTAGCGAGAGACAGGCATTTTTACACGGTAATTCTCTTACAACTTCTTCGCCCAATTTTTGAAGTTCTTCATAGACCGAACATTCTTTTATCCTGTATGAAAAGATCTTTGGACTGTTGGCACAGACCCACAACCTCTTGAATGGCTGAATGCTGAGATATGCGATCTCTACAAATCTCTGCGGAAGCAGAGGAAATTTCATCGATCCCGTCTTTTCCACCGCATCCTTCAAAACTTCGTAAGTTCTATCCGTATTCTTCTCCCCAAGCTCCAACGATCTCTCCATGAGCTCTTTCCCATATCTGGTAAAAAAGACATCTGGTGATTCTTTACCATCCAACAACTCTTTAATCCATCTTTTCGGGTCGAATTCTTCCCCTAGCGTTTTGATCATCTCATAGTCGAGGTCGAAATAGTATTCCTCTAACATCATTCACCACCCCCCAAAATAATTTTAACTTGTATCGCCCCAACGGGACAAACCTCGACGCAATCGTTGCAAAAGACACATTTATCCCTGAATACTGCAAGAAGCTTGTATTCTTCCGGTTCGTTCTCCCTAAACGTGTGCATCCCAGTTGGAAGAACCATAAAGACCGCCTGGGGACATATCTGGAGGCACTTCTTGCACTCAAACGGTGTAGTACACTTCTCTTTATCGATCACGATCTCTGGCATCATCTCGAATCACCACTCGTCCCTCAGCGCGGGAAAAGAATTCCTTTCCACGAGCTCTATTGCACTCTCAGGACATGTCTCTTTGCATAATCCACATCCAAAACAGCTAAACATATCGATGTTGGCTTTATTTGTCGTCACTTCCTTCTTTATAGCCCCAAACTGACAACGTTTTACGCACGTACCACAACCGCTACACTTATCGTAATCCACCTTTGCGACGTACTCTCCTTTCATCAACGACTTTATGCCGTAATCATTTCTGAAGCGGATATCGATGCAATCCGGATAATCGCAGTTGCAGACTCCCCCGATATATGGTGCCCCTTCAATCGTCTTTCCAAACGTCATGATCGTGTGAACCATCCCCTTCTTGTTCCAAAATTCCAAAAATTTCTTCGCTTCCTCGGGGGAGATGAATTCGGCGCCGCCTTTGTATCTCTCCGGAACCATCTCCCATCTGAACATTCCAAGACCTATCCCAAGACAGGATCTGCAATCCTCCTCTTCCAGCGTCGCTCTTGTCATACGTCTGCAGATGCAATCTATCTTGACCAAAGGCTGTGCAATATCAACGACCTTCTTTGCATCCTCCAATGGAATAACTTGCCCCGGTGCCATCTCTATCATGGTGGCAGAAAGCCCCTCCATCTCTGATTTAAATCCTTCCGGATCTTCGTCTTTCGTATCTATAATAGATTTCATCCCCTCGATCGCGGTCTCTTCCAACCCTGCCATACCAATCCCGTATTCTTCTCTCTCCTCTTTTGGCTTTTTGTACATCGGTCTGCAATAATTCTTTGGATTTAGATACCAAAAACTCCCCTCGCCATATCTCTCATCAAGTTCAAGCATGATATCACCCATTTTTAACTATTGTCATTTCTAATATTTAAGATTAATTGTTCCATCTTTTTTTAAAATAAACATTATATTATAGAATTAAAATATCTCATCGAGCGGGATACCTAACTTCACCTCGGGTTGAAATCTCTGACATATGGGTATGGGGTATCTTATCCCTCTCTCATGCGTCACTTCAAGTGCCTCGATGATCGATCCCAGCTTTGCGGCCGGAATTGTAAACGCCATCTCATCGTCTTGAGTCATCGCCCACACCCGGTCTCCGTTCCCAGGAATGACCGCTTTTGGCTCCCCAGTCAATACCGTCTGGATGATGCCCTCGGTACAGGATGCCGCCCTACCAGAGAATGAGCAAGTAACGTTATTCCCTTGGTGATGGGTTGAGGCGTGGATCAACCTCATTATCTGGGCAGGGTTGCCATACATCATGATCAGGTCGGGTACGATCTTTGTCCACGCGAGTGGCGAAAAAACAATCCCCACATATTCTCCCTCTTCAAACCTGTTGACTTCCTTGGCAATATTCACTCCGGCTTCTATGCTGGCAGCGTATCCCATCTTTAGAAGAAATTTTGCCATTGCCATCTCGTCATTGGGCTTCTTCCACCCATATGCAGCAAGGGCGATAGAACAACCAAGATCCTCGGCCGTCATCCCTACCGTCCACCCATACCTCCTGCTCATGGTAATTCCCTGACAAAGAGCGACTTTAACTTTTAGATCCCTTAGTGGTCGGGTGGCTTTTTCAGGAATTTCCGTCTCACTTTTTATCAGTTTAATAGCCAAGGGAAACGTCTGTGTCCTAAGCAGTTCGTTTAATCTCTCTCCTTTCTCGATCCATCCTTTCATGAATCATTATATGAAAACAACTATTTTTATAGTTTTCTACGCCGCTTCCTCATTGGATAACCCGGGATCTTCTATTGGGTGCCAATGCGCCATAGATGTCGCTTTTTCATTGTGTATTTGCACGTGTAGCTTAAACGTCGCAGAGTCGCTTGGATTGACCTACATGGAAGTAATATACTTACCATTAGATCCCCCCCAACATTATACACCCTCAAAATTTTGTAAGTTAACTCTCTGATATATCACTAAAGTATATTTATTGATACATAAGGACAAATTATTTGCTAAATAATGGTACAATTAGACAAAAAATTACACATTTGGAAAAGTATTTTATAGGAGGAGAGATGGATAAGACTTGTATGAAGCATCTGCTCTCTGACCCGCGCATAGATTTTTCGTATTGTATGCAGTGTGGTGGATGTAGTGCTGTTTGCCCCGCCGCGTCGATAAGTGATAGATATAATCCCAGGGAAATGATGTACAGATTGATTAACAGGATGGATCTGATGAATTACCCCCTGGAAGAATGCTTTCACTGTTATTCGTGTAAATATATATGTAAGCTCGGGAATAGCGTATCGGATATCGTAAAGGTACTCAAAGAGGAAAAATCAGAGGGGAAATACCGAGAACACCCGATATATAAGACATTTTATGAGAAAGGGCTCTGTGTGACGCCCGATATTCTCCCGCCAGATAAAATTTTGGACTGGGGACCGAGCTATGAGAGAGCTTGGAACGCGGTGAAACGGTTCTCCTCTCTTCGAGAGATCCCACACGATTCGATGGTTGATCTACAACGAATTGCCGATCTGAGCGAAGATAAAAGATTCANAAAGATAGATGATCCAGAAATCCCAAAAAAAGAGATTAAAACGGATAAGATCTATCTCTTCAAGAGCTGCTTCATGGACGTACAATACCCAGGAGCCACGGAATCTATGCGGTACATCTTCGATAAACTAAAGATAGACTATTTGGATGATCCACGCCAATCTTCTTGCACTGGTTTTGCATATTATGCCGATCTAATGCCGTTTGGCACCATGCTTGCTACCAATGCGAGAAATTTTGCGATCGCGGAAGAGAGCGGATATAAAAACATAGCAACCGCTTGTGTCACCTCTTACGGCGTGTTGAATGAGTGCAAGGCGATCTTGGATTCCGGCGTTGGGGAAGAGTCGAATAAAATTTTAAAGGAGGTAGATCTCAAGTATAGGGGAGACGCTAATGTAATGCACGTCTTTGAGGTCCTCCACGCCTTGAGATCTAAAATAAAGAAGAAGATCAAAAATAGATTTGATGGTCTTCCCGTCGCCATTCATTACGGTTGCCACTACACAAAGATGTTCAGAGAGCTTACGATTCCAAATTCATTGGAGGATCTTGTATCCGTCACGGGTGCAGTACCAGTCGATTACGGCGAGAAAGATCTCTGTTGCGGGATGGGTTTTAGTGATACACTGAATAACAGAGATCACAGCAGAAGAATCGCGGAGAGAAAACTCCGCTCTATCAAGGAGGCGGGTGCGAAGGTGGTTATAAGTGCATGCCCGGGTTGCCAGATCACGTTCGATAGAAATCAAGAATACATTGAGAAGAAGATCGGAGAAAAATTCGATTTAGTTTACCTGAACTATTCACAGTTGATTGCGTTGGCAATGGGTGCAGATCCTAATGAGGTTGTAGGGATACAGACGCACTCGAATCCAATCGAACCAGTTCTTGAGGAGTTCGGCTTTTAGAAGCTTTTTGCGGCTTAAAAAATTGGTTGAAGTGGCGCGAAAATTATATATATCATTATAAAAGATTTATATTGTAAAACAGCTAAAATGCCATGGGGGTATGGATATGAGAAAAATATTTGCGCTGGTCATAATGGGTGTACTTTTGGCCGTAATGACAATCTCACAAGCTCAGACGGTCAACTGGAAGACCTATAATGACCCACAGGGAAGGTTTTCGATAAAATATCCTTCAAATTGGAAAGAGGAATATGAGGTATCTGATGGTAAAGGTGAGGTTGAGTTTGACGCACCGAACGATATCGATTGCGAAGTAGTTGTTCAGAAACGTTCTCTAGGTTGGAAAATTAGAAAGGATGTGACGTTTCGTGAGGAGGATGAAACTGAAAGAATAGTGATTATTTACGGCGAGAAGTATGAACTGAGGTTTGAATTTGAGGCTCCATCAGAATACTTTGAGTATGCGAACAAAACGTACTTCAAGCCGATGATAGAGAGTGCAAAAGTGAAATAACGCCAGAAAAGACCAAAAAAGAGGCGCTAAAAATTGGTCAAAGTGGCATCGCTACAGACAAAGGTCGGCGAAAAATCATCAGAGAGTTTTAAAAGTGCAGAAAAGCTCATAGAAAAGTCTGTATCTTTGGGTGCACAGATCTTATGCTTACCCGAATATTTTTCCTTCTCTCTCGAAAATTTTGAGATCGCGTCTTATTCAGAAGAAACGTTGCAGTTCCTGAGTGATAACTCTAAAAAGTATGATGTGTTGATTGTGGGAAACACCATAGAAGAGATAGATAACAGATATTACAACGTGGCATCCCTCTATAAAGATGGGGATCTGGTAGGAAAACAGGTGAAGATCCATCCTCCGAAGGGTGAAAGATTGTTAGGACTTAGTTGTGGTCGTAATATAGAAGTTTTTGAGACCACCTTTGGGAAGATCGGTGTCTTGGTATGTGCAGACGTTCTTTATCCTGAGGTTTGCCGTATTTTAGGGATTATGGGGGCTGATATCGTATTAAATCCGGTTGTTTCGATGTATAAAGAGAAAGATATAACCAAAGACGCCAGAGATTCCATATTCGTATCGAGGTCTTATGACAACAGTTATTTTCTAATAAAAACTGGAGGAGTGGGTAAAACACCATTTAGCAGATCAAAGGCCGTCGGAAGAAGTCTCATATCGGCACCTTGGGGGATTTTAAAGAGATATAAAGATGAAGACAGGGAAGAGATATTAATTGCCGATCTGGACTTGGATCTTTTGAAGGAGATCAGAGAGGAGAACTATTCCTTGACTGACAGAAATCCAGAAGCTTATTATAAACTTCTGACATACTCTCCACACTAAAGTCCTCGAAAATCGAAGATTTGCGACTGCATTGGGGCTTTCATCAGCCGTAAAAGATAATCCCTTAATCCCTTTTGATAGCCCACCTGTTGTGCTGATCTTTTAACACTCACTTTTCAATTTTTTCCAACTTTCAATTTTTTTTTCAAACCGCTAACCACACAATGTACAAAAATATATTTTTATATTTTTATTTTATTGTTATTAATATATGTTTTTTTATTTTATCAAAATTATATGAAATATATTAATCAGAGATATAAATTAATTTAATAAAATAATAACTAAAAAATTTAAATTAGGTATCATGCACGGTTGCCACGGCTGCAACTATATTACTTTTAATCATTACAAAAATTATGCTTTCAGAATGCCAGATACCCAAGAGGAATATTGGGTTGGCCAACTTTTTGTCGTCTCCTTGCCTGTTTATTCCAATAATTATATGAATGTGTGTCTTATGACGGCTACACCCCCTATTATAGGGGTGGAAATATGCTCGAACGACAAGATTATCTGGTCTTTGAGTACCAAATCTTTACCTGCTCAACACACGTACCGTCACTCGATAACTTTGTGTTCCTTTTTTATCTTTCTGCCCTCAATTTGGTAAGCCGTCTATCTATATATATTTAATTATAAATTTTAACCAAATTTTAATCAAATCAATTAGTATATTCTAAAAGATATACTCAAGTAAATATATTATGAAGGCTAACCAAATATATGAAGGCTAACCAAATATATGAAGGCTAACCAAATATATGAAGGCTAACCAAATATTCGGGTATTCAGAAAAAAGTGAGAGTTAGCGGAAAGTAAGGCTAAATTAAAGTTATTCAAAATCATTCAACGATCCTCAATTATTTATATCCCGTTAATCGAACGATAGATTGTGAAGATCAATTTTAAAAAGACGGTCGTGAGCGTAGACTTTTTTGCTCCGCCCGATTTTAAACCGGAAAAACGTGCAATAGAATATAGAGAAGATCCTTTAACTGGTAGAAAGAGCAGAATAAATGTAGAGAGAACAAAAAGGGTTAGACAAGCTTATAAAGATGACGATACGGTCTTTAGAGATGTTGTAAAAGAATCCGAAGATCACTGCTTCTTCTGCCCTCAAAATATCGAAAGATCAACGCCAAAATTTCCGGCGTATATAGGAGAGGAAAGAATAAAGGTCGGGGAGACCGTGTTATTCCCAAATTTATTTCCTTTTGCAGAATTTCACGCGATTGGAACGATAACGAGGGGGCATTTTCTCCATCTGGATGAGTTCACACCTGTAATGATCCAGGATAATCTTAAAGCCTGCCTTAGATACATGAAAATCGTTTATACAGAGAAGAAGGCAAGATATCCGATGTACAACTGGAACTATCTTCCATCCAGCGCGGCGAGCATAATTCACCCGCACATCCAGCTTCTCATCGAGAGAGAACCTGCCCCTGCGTTGGAAGACATATTAAATAGAAGTAGAGCGTATTACGAAGAGAACGGAAGCAATTATTGGGAAGATCTGATCATTCAGGAGAGAGACAATAAAGAGAGATTCATATACGAAGATACAAATCTGGCGGTCATGACAAGTTTTTCTCCAATGGGGAATAAAGAAGTTCTATTTATATTTAAAAATTCTTCTTCGCTCTCCGATTTGGATGATAAGGGGATAAAGGATTTTTCTAAATGCTTGATAAAAATTCTCAAAGGATACAAGGANNTGGGGATGAACGCATTCAATCTTAGCAGCTTTTCCGCACCGATGGGCGAAAATTTAGATTATTACCTGTTGAACGCAAGGATTATATCGAGACCGAGATTTGGAAGAACATATACCAACGATGCCGGTTTCATGGAGAGATTTCAACGTGAGTGGGTGATAGAAGATAAACCGGAAGATATGGCAATATTTTTAAAGAGTGCTTTTGATCTTTTGGAGTTAGATTGAGATGATTGAAAATGTTCCATTTTCAAACTTAAAAATCGGAGATTTTTAAATGATTGAGATAGAGGATATAAGGGCGAGAGAGATACTCGATTCGAGGGGAGATCCAACGATTGAGGTTGATGTAATCACAAAGAAAGGATTTGGAAGGGCATCAATCCCGTCAGGTGCATCCACGGGTTCAAATGAGGCACTGGAGCTTAGGGATGGGGAAGACAGGTATGGCGGAAAGGGCGTTAAGAAAGCGGTGGAGAACGTGAACGAATTGATACGCCCGAAGTTGATCGGTTATGATGTAAGAGAACAGAGGAAGATCGATGAAGAGATGCTGGAACTTGACGGAACGGAAAAAAAGATCAATTTAGGGGCAAATGCGATACTGGCAGTCTCGCTTGGCGTTGCAAAAGCGGCGGCAAATTCCCTCTCGATGCCCCTCTACAGATATCTGGGTGGGTCGAACGCGAGGATCTTACCGGTTCCGATGATGAACGTGATAAACGGCGGAATGCACGCGGGAAATAATTTAGCGATACAGGAACACATGATAGTTCCGGCGGCGAAGCGTTTCTCCGATGCAATTCAGATCGCATCAGAGGTTTATCATTCGTTAAAAAAAGTTCTAACGGATAAATATGGAAAATCTGCCATAAACATCGGAGATGAAGGCGGGTTTGCCCCTCCAATGGATAATACAAGAGAGGCGTTTGAATCTCTTGAGAAAGCCGTGGAAGAGGCTGGGTACTCAAAAAAGGTTTTTTTTGCGATAGATTCCGCTGCGAGCGAGTTCTACAACGATAAAGAAGGATACTATGAGATCGACGGCAGGAGATTGGAAGAGATGGAACTTTTGGATTATTACAGGGAACTCACCGAAGAATATCCGATCGTGGCATTGGAAGATCCATTCCGAGAGGAAGACTTTGAGAGCTTTGCAGAGATAACAGATAGGCTCAACATCCAGATAATTGGAGACGACATATTCGTCACGAACGTTGAAAGGTTGAAGAGAGGTATCAATATGGGTGCCGCCAACGCCCTTCTTCTGAAGATAAATCAGATAGGAACGATCTCCGAATCCTTAGATGCTTCCGAATTGGCTTTAAGATCGGGATACGGTGTGATAGTCAGCCACAGATCCGGAGAGACGGAAGATACAAGCATCGCGGACATCGCTGTCGCAATAGGATGCGGTCAGATAAAAACGGGTGCTCCGGCAAGAGGGGAGCGAACCGCGAAGTATAACAGGCTTATCAGGATAGAGGAGGAATTGGGCAAGACAGCCATCATGGGGGCAAAATTTGGATAAGATCGAAGGCGTTAAGATTTACATATTGGGGACGGCGGGCAGCGGAAAGACGGTGTTGACCCACTCTCTCCAGATATGGATGCAGGATATGGGACTGGAGGTGGTAACGGTCAATCTGGATCCGGGAGAGACGAACCTTCCGTATAGCCCGGAGGTAGATATAAGAGATTGGATAAATCTCTACGACGTTATGGATCACTTCGGATTGGGTCCAAACGGCGCGCAGATTCTCTGTGCGGACGAGCTCGCTCTAAAAGCCGATGAGGTAAAACGTTCTCTCGATGAGTTTGATTCTGATTTTGTCCTCGTTGATACACCTGGACAGATGGAACTTTTCGCCTACCGAGAGTCTGGTAGAATTCTAATAGACGCACTCGGACCGGAAAATTCCATCTTGGCATTCCTCCTCGATCCGGTCATGGCAAAGACCCCAGGAGGATTTGTATCGCTCCAGATGCTCTCCCTCTCTGTTCAATTTAGATTCTCTCTCCCTCAGGTGAACATCATCTCCAAATCTGATACACTCAACGAGGAGACGATAGAGAAGATAATGGGATGGAATACCGAGCCAGAATCTCTCTACGATGAACTGCTCCTGGAAAAAGGCATGCTAAAAGAGATGAATTTAGAATTTTTAAGGGCATTGGAGATAATAGGGATGCAGGGATCGATGATCACCGTTTCTTCGGAAGAATATAGCGGGATGGAAGATATCTACAATCTAGCGGTTCAGATCTTCGGTGGAGGTGAAGATTTGAGGGGGGATTGATCTCCCCAAAAAATCTTTGATTTTTGGGATATTAAAATCAGAGATCTTTAAGAACATTCACTTCTCGTCTTCGGCCCCTACCACTGCAAGAAATCTCTTTGTTACGGCCTCTTCACAGAGATAGATGAGAGAATCTTTATCCTTTACGCTATCGAAAATGCCGAGAGGTATCTGTGCGGCCGCCATACCATTATGACCCCCAGCAGAACCAACATCTTTGAAAGCCTCTTTCAGAACCTCCCCCATGCTCACCCGTATATCCTTGGTTCTTGCGGATATATAGATACCGCTATCCTCTATTATCCCATAGACCACAGCGGTTGTCACACCCTCAAGCCTCAACAGATAGTCGGCTGCTTGGGATAACGTATCACTGTCTCTTATGAAGCCCACGTTGGACAGCAGATAGCTCCCCCTCATCTTTCTGTTCTTGATGGCGTCACCCAAAACGTTTAAAGTCCCAACGGAGATTACAGAACTTGTTATCTGCTTCAAAAGTTCGTAATTCACGTGTGGATATAGATAAGCGGCAGCGGTCAGATCGGCGGGCGAGGTGTTTCTAGTAAAATCTTGAGTGTCAGATCTTATCCCATAGAGAAGGGCGGAGGCGATCTCTTTTGGTATATCTACATTCAATTCACGTATGAATTTAGTCATAATCGCCGCGGTTGAGCCACAATTAGCGTCTATCAACACAAAATCAGCGTCTGGAATGCTCTCGGTAACCTCATGGTGGTCGATGATAATGTTCGGCGTTACAGATGCAGAATTGTTTGCATCTGGAACTGTATCTATGAACGCATACTTATTGTATCTATTCAGGTCAGTATCCTCTATCTTTTTGAGTTCTATATCCAAGAGATTGACGAACGACCTGTTCTCCTGATGCCCTATGCCTCTCCCATATAGTATATCACTCTCAACATTCACACCATTTCCGATATACTTTAGGGCAAGGGCACTGGCGAGGGCGTCGGGGTCGGGGTTGTCGTGAACTATGATCGCCAACTTTTCTTCTGTCTCTTTCAGAACTCTAAGTAATTTTTGTGCATCCGCCGAATCTTCTAATTTCTTTATTTTATCATAAACCACGTTTGACACAATTTCTTGGGATAAGATGACATGATTTGCTCCCTTCTTTACCAACTCCTCCTTCGTCGACTCGTCTGCTGCTCTTGCAAATATTGTGACATTTGGATATTGTTTTCTAACCCTCTCCGTGAAAGAGATGTTTGCCAAGATATCAGAACTCACCACGAAGATTGTGGGTGGCATGGAGATCTTTTCGATCAGGTCTTTATGGGAAATATCTCCGACGCTTGCGTCAAATTTTTCGTCCCTCAATGTTTCTGTTCTGCTCTCATTTTTATCGATGACGATAAAGTTCTCCCCATGTGCCTCTAACTCTTCGCATATCGCGTGCCCCATGCTACCACAGCCCGCGATTAAATATTTAACATTCTCTTCAACTCCGGTGGATCCGGCATCTTCGGGAATTTTTGAATCCCCCTCACCAAACCCCTAATATTATGCCAGATATATATCTTTCGCAAAGATCGAAGATCAAACAAATTGAGTCACTTCAAGTTCCTCAAAAATCGGAAGATTCGTTGGATACGCGACGAAATCTTTGATTTCGTGCAGACGAATCTTCGATTCGTCGCCTTGAAAATCGGAGATTTTCAAATGCCGTGAAAATGCAATCAAATCTTCGATTTGGTGTAATCGGAAATCGGAGATTTCCGTATGCCAAAAATCGGAGATTTTTGAGCACACGCAAAATGAAACATTTTGCTGTGGAACATTTTCACACGCAAACCAAAGGTTTGCGACTACTTAGCTGATACCTTAAATTCCTCAACATCTCGATGCTCTCCATGGCATCGGTTCTCGATTCCGTCTTCAGCTCCAGCACGAGATTTTTCACGTTCGTCTCTCTNAATTGGCAAAATATCTTGGCAAAATCTATTATCCCGTGACCCAATGGGCGGTGCTGATCGCCATATTTAGGATCGACGATCTCCGGAATCCCGAGGTTGTCGTGGATGTGGAGATGATAAATATAAGGAGAGAGCATATCGAGATATAAAGAGAGGTCAAATTCATATAGGACTGACATGAGAAACGCATGCCCAATATCCAATACGATCTTTAGGTTATCCTTTGCCACCGATTCGATTATCTGGAGAAGCTCATGTGGTAAGACACCTACCTTATCACGATCACGCCCCCTACGAATATTTTCCAAGAGAAGCGTTATAGAATAATCATCTGCGATATCTGATAGATCTCTCAGATTGGATATGGCAGTCAAGAAGGAATATCTTGGATCATCACTTGCATTGCCGCCGTGTATGACCACGTATTCTGCATTTAAAAAAGAAGCGATCTCAAAGACCTTTTTCATAACTTTCACGTTCTTATTACTCCTCTTTCCGAGATCAACCCTTATATTTTCGTTTTCGGTGCTTGCATACGGCGCGTGGATCGAAAACCTTGTGTTGAACGATGCAAGTTCATCCAACATATCGCGATTTATATCTTCACCGAGCACCTTTGAGTCCTCTATACCGAGTTCTATCAAGTCCACCTCGTTCGGATGTATCGGGCCACCAAATTTATTTATCATACGTGAGTTTATACCTATATTCATCACTTCATCTGATAATGTAATGGTATATATGATTTTTCCAAATAGTTATACATAATATACATATAAATATATAATTCAAGTAGTCGGAAATCGAAGTAGTCGCAAATCTTTGATTTCTGTATCCCAAAAATCTCCGATTTTTGAGGACTTCCATTATTACTCGGTGTTGGAACGCAGATGAACGAGATATCCGTATTCAAAACCGCTTCTTCCAACGTTTCAGCGACTTTATAACCCCTGGATGCCAGTTCTTTCAGTCTTTCCCGTTCGAGATCGTAAAATATCACGTGATAACCATACTTTGTGAATACTTTTCCGATCGCCCCCCCAACCGTTCCGCTTCCGATGATCGAAATCTTATACATAATATTACAAAGTTCAAATCTATATTTAAAGATTTCTAATTATATAAAAATAGTTATATATAATTTCTATGCTACTCTCATCTTACGAGCGATGAGGATTCTTCCGATGATCCTCAAATTGGATAAGATCGCGATGATAAAGAGAGACCAAAAGATAGCGGGAAGCCAAATCGTTCCTAAAATTCCACCTAAGAATATGATAAACATCCTCTCATCGCGCTTCGCGGGAATATATCGTATCCAACCCTCATGCGTATGAATCTTTTTTTTAAAATCATTCTCAAATCTCCAAGCCGTGGAACTGATCGTTAAAGATCCAAATAGTGCGGCAGCTAAAATTGAGATGTTAAGAAAATTAAATTTCAAGAGGGAGAAGATCCCCAACATTATCATCGCATCTCCGTATCTATCGAGAAGAGAGTCAAGAAAACCACCAAATTCACTCTCTTTTAACTTCAATCTTGCTATCTCTCCGTCGCATCCGTCCAAAACCGAAGAGATTTGTGCCAGGATTCCACCGATCCATAAAATTTTACCATAGAAGAAGAGAGATGATGCGATACAGAGGAGGAAAGAGAATATACTGATGAGATTTGGTTCGATATCAAAATTTACTAATCTTTTGGTGATCAAACGTGAGAACCTTCTATTGATATGTCTCGATATGAATCCGTCTTCGTCCTTTTTCAACGATCTCATCAGAAGATCTTCTGCTCTCTTTAGGTCTTCTTTTGTATCCACGTCCATCCAGGGTTCTTCGTTCTCATAAACATTCATATCGCTTCTATTTATGACATCGCTCCACTCTACGTGATCTTCTTCACAAAATAGGTCATTTAAAGTTTTAAATATTGAATCTTCGCATAAAAAAGCACCCGTGTCTATATAGTTCCATTCTT
>RXIL01000118.1 GCA_004212085.1 Candidatus Methanolliviera hydrocarbonicum | reverse complement strand
AAATCGATAAACACAAAAACCTTTAAAAGGAAGTAAAAATTTGTAATTACGAAGAGGGAGAGAAGATATTAGATGAGCGAAGAACTGTCGATTGATGAACTCAGTGAAGATCTGAAAAAGAATGGTATTCAATCCTCATATCACCGTTTGAAGATTCTTGAATATCTAATGCAGAATAAAACGCACCCAACGGCTGATATGATATATCAAGAACTTTCAAAGGAGATACCACCACTCTCAAAAACAACCGTTTATAACAGTCTAAAACTTTTTCTAAAGAGAGGTATTGTGATTGATATGGCTATAGAACCACCAACCCTCAATCCTGAGAGAGTGGTAGAGGGCCATAAAGTTACTGAGTGCCACCTCTACCTTAAAGGCGTCTGCAAAAATTGTTTAAAAAACCCAAAAAAATGAGTATTTCTCCCCCGAGATTGTAAAGTTATTGGGTGTTTGAAGAAAACACGATAAAAAAAATTTTCACTTCTTCTCCCATTTATAAAGCTCTACAACCTGTGAAAGTGTACTTCCTCGTCTTATCTCTTCTCTGATCCTCTCTTCGTTCTTCTTCACTTCCACTGCCCTTCTTGCAATCTCGTATCCCCTTTCCCTCGGAATAACGACCACACCACTAGTGTCTCCCACGATCCAGTCTCCGGGCTTAACTATCTGTCCGCAACAGGTTATCTCGGCATTTATCTCCCCGAAACCCTTTGGTTCCCCTGCGTTTGGCACTGTTGCCGTTGCAAATAAGGGATAATTCAACTTCATTATGTCATCCACGTCCCTCACACCTCCATCGATCACCACACCAGATATTCCCTTATTCATACAGCTTCTCGTGGCCAATTCACCCCATGGGGCAATATTTTTTCTTCCATCATTATTTATGACGATGGCATCTCCTTTTCCAGCTATATCTATCGCCTCAACGGGTTTAGCCCAATCTCCTGCAAAAGTCTGCACCGTTACGGCTCTCCCAACCATCTTTACTCCTCTATTTACCGGAAAAATGCCGCCCATCGCCCCCTTTCTGTGCATTGCGTCGCTTATGTTCGACGTCGAAACTTTTTCTAAAAGCTCTCTCGTCTTCTCGTCAAGTGTCTTCGCTTCTTCATACTCTATTTTTGGTTCATCTATAGCTCTTCTTATCTTAATCGTGGATTCTTCGACGTTTGCAGAGTGGATGATGTTCCCGCCTACGATGACGATCTTAGCACCATATTTTACAGATTGGGCGGCGGTTTGAGCATCTAATCCCCCCGCTACGGCCATAGGAATCGAGACGTTCTTTGATATCTCTTTTAATATATCAACAGAAGTTTTTCCTACCATCTGCTCATCTATCCCTGCGTGCACGTTCAGATAATGCACTCCAAGACTCTCCAGCTCTTTCGCTCTCTCAACAGGATCTTTTACTGCCAGAAGATCGACCATTATCTCCACCCCATACAGGTTTGCCGCCCTGATGGCCTCCTCAATCGTGGCATCGTCCACGTTTCCGAGAACGTTTATTATATTTGCGCCGGATTTTGCGGCCATCTCCACCTCAATCGCCCCTGTATCCGCCACCTTCATATCCGCCACAATCTTTTTATCCGGAAAAATCTCCCGCAAGGTTCTTACAGCGTTCATACCTTCACTCTTTATAAGGGGAGTTCCCGCCTCTATCCAATCTGCCCCACCTTTCACTGATTCTTTTGCGATTTGAACCGCTCTATTCAACTCTAAAAGATCCAATGCAACTTGTATTATTGGTTTATTACCCATAACAATTGACTCCTACTTAGTATGAATATCTCTAAATCACCTTAATACCCTAATCAAGACACCATCTTCTACCACAATATTACGTTCCTCTTCACCACGATACCTATAAAAAAGATAATATTTAAACCTATTTTTCTTACCTCTCCAAAGACCATCCACTTCCTATGCCCTTTCCTCTAAAAAGATCTAAAGACTTTTTACCATAACGCGGTGAAAGAGATAGGAATAAATCTATGGGGGCACCCCATAGAATACATAATTTGCCGCTTCATGAATGTCGCCCACTTCGACGATCTTCATCCCCCACTCTTCCGCGGCATATTCGACCATATCTATTGGGACCGAATGAACTCTTTCGATGGTATAACCAAAGCATCTTTTGACCTCTGTAACCTGTTGTATATTCTGGTGAGATTGACCGTTTGGTATCAAGAAAGTCTCAACGCCGGATTTAGCTGCTGCCTCTGCCTTCCCAAATATTCCGCCAACGGGCCCTATAGAGCCGTCTTCTTGAATCGTGCCGGTTATCGTGAGGTCGTCTGGAATATCATATCCTCTTATCGCTNAGATTAGTGCTAATGACATTGCCGCTCCAGATGAGGGGCCACCGCTGATATCTGTGTTAGAGTAATAAGGCGTAAATACGNCGTCATACTTTGAGAAGTCAAAATTCAATATCTCCCCAACGACNTTTACGGCAGTCTTCTCGGCATCTTGTTTATCAACTTCCGTTAAGACGTGTGTGGTATTCACGAGTATCTTTCCACTGCCTGGATTAACTTCGACAGAGGCATATCCTACGAGACCTTCGCCTCGATCATTTACTGCAACGGTCTTTATATACGAACCCATCGCCGAGGCGGGCATGAAGGAGATACAAGATATGCAAGAGACTAATATCACCATAAGGATAATTAGCGAAAAGATCTGTTTCCGTGACATAACTAATGTATTTTTAAAGGGGGAGAAAGATATAATTTTTGGTGAATGGAAATAGCGGTGATACCATGGAATTACAGAATTTAAAGATCGTTGGTACAGCCCACGTCTCTGAAAAAAGTATAAAAGAAGTTAGAGAGACCATAAGGAAAGAAAAACCAGACATAGTTGCAGTGGAGCTTGATGAGGGAAGATTTAGGGGTTTAATTGAGAGAGAAGAGATGTCTTTGAGAGAGGTTTTAAGAGCAAGAGACGGTGAAGTTCGCCTATTACTTGTTCAGTGGCTTCTCTCACATATCCAAAAAAAAATTGGAAAGGGGGTAGGTATAATGCCTGGAGAAGAGATGCTTATGGCAGTAGAAGAAGCAAAAAAGATCGGAGCAAGTGTTGTTCTGATAGATAGAGATATAAGAATAACGCTTCAGCTACTTAGAGATAAGATGACTTTTAGAGAGAAGATGAGAATATTTTTTTCACTGTTAAGATCTCTATTCATCAGAAAAGGCGAGTTGATAGAATTGGATCACATCACCGACGAGGACGTCTTGGATGATCTTGTAAACGAGTTTAAAAAACTCTCCCCAAACGCGGCAAAGGTACTGATAGATGAGAGAGATGCGTACATGGCAAAAAATCTCCTATCACTATCTCAAATGGGTGAAGATAAAAAAATTGTTGCAGTGGTTGGTGCCGGACACGAAAAAGGGGTGAAAAGATATATAAAAGCCTCAAAAATAAAAGAGGGAACTACCCCTCCCTTACAGATGGGGTACTAAAAAACCGAAGTTTTTGAGGACTTTGCTTAACTTTCTCTGTTCTCTCTTCAACTTTCCTTCAGATTTAGACAAATATCTTGAATTATCTTCCTGATTGCAAATCTTCGATTTGCAAACTTGAAAATCTCCAATTTTCAAATGCCATCTCTTTCTTGATTCTTCTCGACCTGATTACATCGAATATTTTTGATAACGGCTCCCATCTTGGATCTTTTTCTTCTATTACTAATGGTGTATCAATTTTTTTCACCAAAAAATAGTTTTAACCACTCTAATATAGTTTTTTCGGGTTTATTTCGGTCACAATTGAGTTTTATGAATTTTTAGAATGTACTTTTACAAACCAAGACAAGAACAAGCACAGCTATATAAAAGAACGATTTACAATCCTAAATTTTGACTTGACTTAAGGGGGGGATAAGGATGTATACGTCCCCTTCGCGTCTTAATTCTACATGTTTTGCACTCATATCCTGATACTCCTCTCTAACTTTTTATTATCTTTTCTAACCTGTAGATATTGTATGAGCAGAACGAAAGACGATATTTATATCCTATAAATACAAGCATTGAAGAAGGGAAGAAGATGACAAGATCCTATGAAGAGGTATTGGAAAAAGTCAGGGCGGGTTTTTTGGATCCCATTCTGAGAAAATCACACCGGGATTCTTTGGAATCCTCTTTTAGATCTGCTTTGGATCGCCTTGAAGAGATGCAATACGGAACGCCGATATGGTGGAGCGAGGGAGAAGAAGCCGACTACGAATCAGCATCGAAGAGAGATATGCCAGAATCCACGTCCGAGATGGGTGAGGTGATACCCCGTTTGGTGCGATTCTTAAAGGGCATACCGATATACGGTCATCCGGAGACGGTGCCAAACGTCATACCGCAGAGCACAATTCCCTCGATCGTCGGCGTGGCACTCGCCGCCATCTGCAATCCGAACATCATGGAGGAATCGTACGGCGGCAAGGTCTGTGAAGCCGAGGTGGAAGTGGTATCTTTCATCTCCTCATTGATCGGATATGACAGGAATGAATCCAGTGGTTTTTTCACATTTGGCGGCACCGGCACCAATCTCTACGGTATAAAATTGGGGGTTCAAAAGGTCATCGATGGTTGTAGGGAGAAAGGCATCAGAAGGGACGTGAAGGTGATGGCATCAGAGGTAAGCCACTATTCCCTATTGAACGCAATGGATTGGCTGGGCCTGGGAACGAACAACCTCATCAAAATTGGTGCAGATGAAGACAACTCCGTTTCCCTTGAGAAATTGGAGAAAGAAGCGCGTAGGTTATTGAGCGAAGGCAAACAAATTGCCTGTATTGTTCCAACACTTGGAACGACGGACGCCTTTGGAATAGACGATATTAAAGAGATCGTGGCGTTGAGGGACGATCTGGTGGATGATTTTTCTTTGGACTATTCCCCGCACGTTCACGCGGATTCCGTTATCGGTTGGGTTCTTACAGTCTTCAACGACTATGATTTCGATGAGAATCCACTGAAACTGCCGGGGATCGAGAATCTCATCCATCTGCGAGATAAGATAAGATATTTATATATGGCCGATTCGGCTGGAATAGACTTTCATAAACTCGGTTATACTCCATACGTATCAAGCCTCTTCGTCGTCAAAAACAGAGAGGAGTTGGAATTGATAGCGAGGGATAGATCACTAATGCCGTATCTCTACCACACGGGTCGTTACCATCCGGGGATATACACGTTAGAGACCTCCAGATCGGGAAGTGGGGTGCTGAGTGCGCTGTCCAGTCTTTATTTCTTGGGTAAAGACGGTTATAGAGTGCTTCTAACACATGCGATCGAGATGACGCAGATCTTCAGGAGAAAGATCAAAAAGATTGGAGGCGTTATTTTAAATGAACAAAATATTGGTCCCGCCACGCTATTTAGAGTCTATCCTCCACCCTATAAAGATAACAGCACATCTATCTATAAAGAGGAGATAGACGGCGATATCGAACTACTGAAAAGATGTAATAGATACAACGAGGAGATATTTCGTAAAATAGATGAGCAGATCAGATCAAAGGGGGTTGGTATCGTCTTTTCGATGACCAAAAGTTATAAGAAAACGTCTTATGGCGAAGATATTACGGCATTAAAGGCTTACATGACCTCTCCACACATCGAGGAGNAGAATATAGGCCATATCGTTCAGCAGATCTCCCGGGCGATGATGTGAAAAAGTAGAATAAGATATTTTGGAGTATATGAACTACTCAAGAGCTTTATCGTATTCTCCACCATCTATCTTCTCAAGCATGTCTTTCGGCATCAATCCATCGACCGTAATGCCGATAGACTGGCACGTCCCGATCACTTCTTTAACTGCATTCTTCAATTCGTACGAAAGCATCACTTCCATCTTTGTCTCCGCTATCTTCTTCACACCTTCGAGACTTATATCACCTACAGAATCCCTCCCAGGGGTTCCGGAACCTTTCTCTACTCCCGCCTCCTTTTTTATCAGCTCGGAGGTTGGTGGGGTCCCCACCTCGATGGAGAAGCTTTTGTCATCTTCCACGATAACCTTGACAGGAATTTGCATCCCATCAAATCCACTTGTCTTTTCATTTATCTCATCAACGATCTGTTTTATGTTCGCCCCAAGTGGCCCGAGTGCGGGACCGACCGGGGGGCCCGGGGTGGCCTTTCCCCCAGGAACCAAGAGTTCTACGACATCCGACATTACACTTCCTCCTTATCTAATACTCTGATTGAGTCTCCCCTAACTGTAACGGGGATCACCACCGTCGATTCAAAAAATTCCACGGTGACTTCTTCCTTGTTTATATCAACCCTCTTAACTCTTGCCTTCTCTCCTCTGAATGGGCCATTGATAATCTCTACAATATTACCTATCTTCACTCCGGCAGTGGTTGGTTGCGGAGTTAAAAATTGTTCCAGCTCATCTGGGGCGGCTTGGCCTTTTATCACTGCCCTCGCGTGGTTTATTCCGTGTATAACCTGCTCCACTACCTCTCTTGTGGTGCTCTCCACCAGCAGATATCCCTTCAACTTATCCGGAACCAAGATGGAGGCGATTTCATGCTGCCCCATCTCAATCTTCATCTTCATCATACCAGCCACGGCAATCTCTTCCCCTGCAGTGGTCTTAACAGCAAATACCTTCAAACCTTCGTCTTTTTTGTCCATTATTGCCCTGTGAAGAAAAATAGCAAGTATACTGCAAACCCGATGACGCCCACGACGAAGATGCCCAACCCCGTTATCTTACCGGTCTTCTCAAACTCATCACTACTGGGTCTCCTGGTAAGCCTCAATATCCTCCCATATTTCCCTAATTTCTCTATAAATCTAAATTCCATCCTCATTCGACAAAATCTATTCCGTATTTCTTCTGAAAATCTGTGGATATCCTTTTTCTCCCAAGTATCTGGGGAGACTTGACCCCGGTGATAACTATCATCGTCTTAATCTTACTCTTAAGATCTGGATCAATCTGGGCACCCCAAATTATCCTCGAATTTGAACTGATGCTCTTATATATCTCCTCGACGACTCCCTCCGCCTCCGATATAGTCATATCTGGCCCTCCAATGACATTTACGAGTGCAGATGTTGCATCGGATATATCGAGATCGAGTAGGGGGCTCCTCAATGCCCTTTTGACAGATTCTATCGCCTTATTCTCTCCCTCTGCCTCGCCGAGACCGATCATAGCGACCCCCCCGTCCTGCATTATCGTTCTAACGTCGGCAAAATCCAAATTAACGAGGCCCGGTTTTGTGATCAACTCAGTGATCCCCTTAACTGCCCTCATCAAAACTTCATCCGCCACTTTGAAGGCGGCCTGAAGGGGCAATCTCGGAACTGCCTCGAGTAACCTATCGTTTGGGATTACTATAACAGTATCCGATACATTTCTAAGCCTCTCCAACCCGGATTCTGCATTTTTTGCCCTTACAACCCCCTCAACGCCAAAAGGCAAAGTTACAACAGATATTGACAGGGCACCGGCATTTCTTGCAGCATTTGCAACTACGGGTGCGCTTCCCGTTCCTGTGCCTCCACCGAGGCCACAAGTTATGAAGACCATATCCGCATCTTCCACAGATTTTTCTATATCGCCCTCACTCTCCTTTGCGGCTTTTTCCCCCGCCTGCGGCATACCACCGGCACCAAGACCCTTGGTGCATCTCTTCCCCAACAAAATTTTCTTATGGGCATTTACAATTAAGAGATGCTGCGCATCGGTATTTAGAGCTGTGAGAGTGGCACCCTTGATACCCTCCTCTGCCATTCTGTCCACGGTATTACAACCGCTGCCGCCACATCCCATAACCTCAATGGTTGTCTTAAGACCTTTTAATAACTCTTCTAACTCCTGGTTTGCTTCTATGACAGCAGGATCTCTGATCTCTTCCCTCGCCACCTTTTTATCCCCCACTCCCCCTTCTGCCCTTGCCAGCGCCTCTTTAACAATGGAATCCATCATGATTCGTACCTCACTGAGATATAATATTCGATCGTGCCTTATCTATCTCCTATATCAAGCTTAAACATTTTCATTCTTTATAAATTTATTGATCTTCTTCTCCACCGCACTTAAAATTCCTCTTATAGATCTAATCTCCTTTCTGCCTGCTCCTGACGCTTCTAAAATTCTCTTCAGCATTAAAGCTGTCTTTTCCCTGTTGAATCTTGGAAATTCTATCTCGTTCAAGACCCTCAAGATATGCTCATCCAAATGGGCCATCTCTTCCCTGCTTGGAATCTCGGTATCTCCTTCATTGGGATCGAGATCGAATAGTTCATAGAGTATTATTCCGACCGACTGTGAGATATTGAGGGTTGGATAATCTGGAGAGGAGGGTATATTCACGATCACATCGCACCTTTTGAGCTCATCATTCGTCAAACCATTGTCCTCCCTCCCAAAAACGATTAAGATTGCTCCTCTTTTTCCTTCAATGAGTTCTTTTAATCTTTTTGGCGTGAGAAATGGTTCTCTTACATAACTTTTCCCGCCGACGATTCTGGTAGTCCCGATGACATAATTGAACTCATCTAAAAGATCCTCTAAATGATCATATATCAAAGCGTTATTTAAAACGTCCTGAGCTCGTGCAGCCATCTTCTTCGCTTCAATATCTATTGTTGGGGGGTTTATAAGGATCAAATCGCCAAATCCAAAATTTTTCATCACCCTTGCTACAGAACCCACATTTCCACTATAAATTGGCTCTACCAGAACCACTTTTATCTGCGGCATTCAAAAATCTCCGATTTTTGAGTGCTCAAAAACCTTCGGTTTTTGGCATGTGAAAATGGAACATTTTCACGGCGACGAATCTTCGATTCGTCTGCATAGCACAAATCTTTGATTTGTGCCTATTTGCAAATCTTTGATTTGCAATCATTCAAAAAACCCCTTCACATGCCAAATAGAATATACATTATCAGATCTAGTGTCTTCCTGGTTGGTAGAGCACAAGTTTTAAAGAGTGGCATCTCTTCACCTCCTGCATCTTATCAAAGGTGGCACGTTTGATATGACTTCTTCATTCACCAACCCATAGGAAAAAAGAACCTCATTTAGAGGGATAAATGTCTCATCTTTGTATCCCACCCAGTTTGGTGTGTCGCCAAATTCTAAGACCTTTCCTCCACCTAATAATTGTATCCTATCGAAGTGTCTCGGTGAGTATATAGGATCTAGTATTATCCATCTCCCACCCATCTTATGACCAAATATATCCTCCTTTAGTTCTAATTTCCCAATCCCCCATCCCTCATCTTTCAAGAGCACATACGTGTGATAGCCAAACCAAACGTATTCGCCGTTCGTATTCACTGTCATGGATGGTGCCGAGCCGATCGCAACCTCATAACCTTCCATCTTCAATAATGTAGATAGGAGTAAAGCCTTATCTGTACAATCCCCATGTTGAGTTCTCATAGTTTCGCATGGAAATTTAATAATTTCGGGGTACATGAGAAGTAACAAACCTACTTTCGGGACGGAGACAAGACATCTCTCAATCCCTCTCTCTTCCTCCGGATGTGGGAAGTAGATATCGTCTCTCACGTAGTAATAGAGAAGCTTGGCTAATGCAAGTCTATCCAGATCTTCAAATTCCATGGTCTCCCCGGTTTGGAGAAATACAGATTTTTCCTCCTTCAACGGCTTAATCACCGTCTCTTCCAGATACCCCCTTGCCGTCTCGCTGCTCTCCAAATCTAACCTTCCGGCATCATGAATGATCATATAATTCTCGATAACAGCCAAATCTCTTCTATCCTTCTCCCTTCTCTCTCCAATGCCAGAGTTTTTGAGAAGATCTATGTAGTGGCTTCCTCTGAAATCTCTGTAGTAACTAGAGAGTTCCATAGGCAATTTGGGTTGATCTTTGACGAGTGTGTCGTGTAACTGGGCGCTTGCGATCGGAGAGGCTATCGATAAAGATAATAGAAGGAGGACGAATATGCCGTGATAAGACCTCATATGTTCTGACCGTTCCGCTTGTTGAAACAATTTTTAATGACTTTCGTAAGTTTGCCTCCGACGCATAGAAAAAACTATTTATATGACACAACTACAACTCTTCTCAAGAAAAAAGGAGGTGGAATTACAAGATGGGAATATTTGGGAATATGATGGAGTTCGTCTCGCTGATGTGGAGCATGATTACAGGCCAAGGTGCTTTGAACACGTGCACCATATGAACGCATGTGCATAATATAACCCACCTCTTCTCCCTTTTTTCTCGTTTTTCCCGCTTACTTAAGTCTTAACCCCTACCTTACTTAATTCCCTATTAGTCTCTTCTTAACCTCTTCTGCATCGAATCTTTTAGCAGTTTCTTCATCTATCAGTCCATAACCGAAAAGAGTGTTGTCTTCTTCTCTGTACTCCACCCAGTTTGGATCGTCACCGAACTCCAACACCTTTCCTCCCCCCATCATCCTCATATGAGAGACGTGCCTCGGGCTGTTGATCGGATCTAATATTATCCACTTTCCTCCAAGGTCGTTGCCAAAGACATCTTTTCCAAGATCGTATCTTCCGATGCGCCAACCCTCATCCTTCAGATAGACACAGACGTGGTAACCGAACCATGTGAATGTTCCATCCTTGTTCTTCTTCGCCATGGATGGTGCAGTGCCGAGGGCAACCTCATAACCCTCCATATTCAATAGGGTTGCCAGGAGCAGAGCTTGATCGGCACACGCCCCGTGTTGATCCTCCACCGTCTCGCATGGGAATCTGATGATCTCCGGAGTAGTCGTAAACATCAGATTCATCCCTGGAATTCTGCTTAGCGGTGATACTCTCCCCCCCTCTTCGCCGTGCGGGAAGTAGACATCGTCCCTCACGTAGTAATAGAGGAGCTTTGCCAATGATAATCTATCCAACTTTTTAAAGCTCATCGTATTTCCGGTCTGTAAAGGCACGCTCTTCTTCTCCTTCAATGGTTTAATCACCGTATCTTCCAAGTATTCTTCTGCGATCCGGCTCGTCCTGGCATCTAAACCTCCAACGTCGTGGATAACGATATAATTTCCGATGGAGAAGAAGTCTTTCGTGTTCTCCTCAATCTTACCCCCCATCATCGACCCACCAAGGGCAAAACGGATAAACTCTGGCATATATTCCTTCCTGTAATTGTCATAGAAATCTGAAAGCCCTTTAGGTAATTTTGGCTGATCTTTAACGAGTGTGTCGTGTAACTGGGCATCAACGATGGGCAACGCTATTGAGATTAAGAGCAGAGTTATCATCGCAAATATACCATATCGCATATTATCTTAGTTGATGGGGGGTTATATAAAGTTTCTTGACGCTCTTCCTATATCAAAAGTATCGCGCCTTTAAAAGGCTGAGATAAACCGATATCTTTTTAAAATGTGTGAAATGTGAGATATCCAAATAAAGAATAAAAAGCGAGGTGGAAGAAAAAAATGGTTCGATACAACAGGGCATTGAAGGCATCACTACGGTTTTTGGTGTATGGCATCATCCCGATAATAATCGGGATCGTTCCTCTCTTCTTTGGCGTTGTAGGGGGTTTTATGGGCTACATCGGGGGGATGGGGACGGAGAGTATATGGGGGCTATTTATAGAGATCCTCCCAAGCATCATAATGGCAATAGTTGGAGCGGTCATTCTAATTATGGGGATAGTCTCAGCTCTCTTTAAAGTATTGCCAGAAGTTATATCAGAGGAGGAAAAAGGAGAGTAAAACGACTTTGTTCACGCGATATCTCACAAAAAAGGGTGAGATGAGCCAACACAACCTTTGTGTTGGCTTCTCTTAATTTCTCTTTCTCTATTTTTTTTATCACACACGCTCTATGATCGTTGTAGCCCCCTGGCCGCCACCACCACAGAGCGTTGCAGCTCCATATTTGGCATCTTCCATCTCTAAAATGCGTGCCAACGTTCCGGTGAGTCTCGGCCCAGATGCGGCAAGAGGATGCCCTATTGCGGTCGCGCCACCTTTCACGTTCACCGCATCCGGATTAAGACCAAGCATCTTGATGGCATAGAGCGCCACGATCGCAAATGCCTCATTTATCTCCCAGAAATCGATGTCTTTAACCTGCAAACCCGCGTGCTTCAACGCCATCTTGCTCGCGGGAACTGGCCCTTTTCCCATGACACTCGGATCGACACCGGCCCATCCCAGCGAGACGATATTTGCCATAGGATCGAGACCGTATTCCTTTGCCTTCTCCTTAGACATCAGAATCATATAAGCCGCCCCAGCATTCAAAGGAGAGGAATTCCCAGCCGTGATATATCCTTCTGGATTGAAGGCTGGCGGTAAGCTTGCTGTTGCCTCGAGCGTTGCACCCCTCCTTACGGCCTGATCCACGTCTATCATCTTCTTGGTGCCGTCTGGAAGCGTTCCNTCNACNGGCATNATCTCNCCTTTAAAGTACCCCTCATCTATNGCTTTTTCGGCAAGATTGTGTGCCCTCACACCCCATTTGTCCATATCTTCCTTCGTCNTCCAGTCCTTGCACTCTGCATACAATTTTTCCGCTGTGAGNCCCATGCTCATCGCCGTCATGAAGTCATATTTTTCTATGACGTGCTCCCCCATCAAACTAGGAGATACACCCAAATGCGGATTGTACTCCGGCTGTAGCGCTAGATGAGTCATATGTTCTAGACCGCCCGCGATGACTATATCTGAGTAACCCAACTCAATCTCCATCGCACCTTGATGCATGGCGGACATACCGCTGCAACAGACGCGATCTGTGCCCTGCGACGGAACGTTCATCGGAAGATCGGCCAATATGGGTACCACTCTTCCGCCCATAAGCCATTGTTCGGCCTGTTGCATTGTACATCCGCTTAATACGTCACCGATCTCCTCTGGGTTGATTCCTGTTCTCTTGATCAACTCTTTTACCAACTCTGCGGCCACATCGACCATATACACATCGTTAAATGCGTCTTTCTCCGGTTTGTTCGGTCTCGACCTCGAAAAAGGAGACCTCAAATAGTCTACCATTACTACATTTTTTAGTGCTGCCATTTTTTTACCTCCTATAAATCTTCTGAACCATCCATAAAATTTCTACTTTTTTACATCTTCTCTATTATTGTTGCAGTTCCCTGTCCACCGCCTACGCACGGCGTTGCCAATCCGTATCTTCCGCCTTCTAAGTTTAAGATACGTGCCAACGTTCCGACGAGTCTCGTTCCCGTTGCGCCTAAAGGATGCCCGATAGCTATCGCCCCACCTTTTACATTCACTTTTTCGGGATCTATACCAAGCTCTTTTATCGCGTTGACTGTAACGACTGCAAAAGCCTCATTTATCTCCCAAAAATCGATGTCTTTAACCTGCAAACCCGCGTGCTTCAATGCCATCTTGCTCGCGGGGACCGGTCCAAGCCCCATCATACTCGGATCGACACCTGCCCACCCCATCGAAACGATCTTTGCCATCGGATCGAGACCGTATTCCTTAGCCTTCTCCTTGGACATCAATATCATCGCGGTCGCCGCGGCATTCAACGGAGAAGAGTTTCCCGCAGTGATGGCTCCGTCCGGTTTGAATGCGGGAGGCACAGCCGCAATTTTTTCTAATGTTGTGTCTGCCCTGATGCTTAGATCGTGGTCAACCACCTTCTTCGTTCCGTCTGCCAAAGTAACCTCCACCGGCATGATCTCATCTTTGAAAAATCCTTCTTCGAGCGCTTTGGCCGCATTTTGATGACTCCTAAACGCCAATTCATCCATCTCTTCCCTTGTTATATGGGGCGGTTCTTTCTGTCTCAGATCGAATAATTTCTCCGCCGTGAGCCCCATCTGGACGGTCGTCAATATGTCATATTTTTCATATTCGGACTCAAATAATCTCGGGTTTACTTCCACCATTATTTTGCTCATATCGATACCAGGACCAGGCATCGGATTGTGCGTCATGTGCTCGATTCCGCACGAGATGACGATATCGGAGTATCCGAGTTGTATCTCCATTGCGCCCTGATGTATCGTCGACATTGAAGAAGCACACTGACGATCAATCTGCTCTGCCGGAACGTTGAACGGCAGTTTTGCCAAGAATGTAATGTCCCTTCCACCATAGATCCACTGTTCGCCCATTGGCATTGCGGTTCCAGTCAGTACATCGTTGATCTCTTCTGGATTGATTCCCGTTCTCTTGATGAGCTCTTCGATCAACATTGCGGCGACGTCGTCCATCCTCAAACTATTAAACATGTCTCTTTCGGGTTGCCTTGGTCTCGACCTCGAGATTGGAGACCTCAAATAATCCACAATTACTGCATCTCTTATCTCATTCATGTTAGCCACCTCTTATAAAAAAAATTGTAGCGTAAAAATAAAAATAAGTAAAAAAATATAAAAATTTTTTTTACTTTATTCTGCCTATGATCTCCCTTGCAATCGTGTATTTCTCTATCTCCTTCGTCCCCTCGTAGATCTCCTGAATCTTTGCGTTTCTGTAGAAGCGCTCGATATCGTAATCGGCCATATATCCGTTTCCGCCATGTATCTGAATCGCCTCATCGGCAACATCGACGCCCACCTTGGCAGCGTACCACTTAGCCATCGAAGATAGTGTGGGGTCGGGAGTCTCGTTATCTATCAGGCAAGCCGCTTTATAAACGAGGTTTCTCGCCGCCTCTACCTTAGTCGCCATCTCAGCTAATTTGAACATCGTTACCTCGAATTTGGCAATAGGTACCCCAAAAGCTTTTCTCTCCTTTGAGTATGCAAGTGATTTTTCATACGCACCCTGTGCTATCCCGAGAGACATCGCACCGACGGGAACCCTCGTAACGTCAAAGAACTGCATCGCCTGCAGGAAACCCATTCCTTCCTCTCCAACAAGGTTGGACTGTGGAACCCTATAGTTGTCAAACGCAATCTCACACGTGCTCGAGGAATTGAGCCCCATCTTCCTCCCTAGATCAGATATTTTTATACTCTCGTTTTTCTGTAAGTCATCTATCCAGATGATACCCATATTAGAGAACTTTGGAGCTTCCTGATCCGTCACAGCCGCCAATGCACCTACTTCCGCATATGCACCATTCGTGATGAACGTCTTTGTCCCGTTGATGATGTAGTCGTCTCCGTCCTTAACAGCTGTCGTCTTGTAACTAGCAGCGTCACTTCCCGCGTCCGGCTCCGTGTACATGCCACAGGATATCAATTCACCGGCTGCTATCTTTGGTAGATACTCCTCTTTCTGCTCATCAGTCCCAAAGAGCATTATCTGTTCGGATCCAAAGGTTGACGAGAGGGCCGGCATTCCAAGCGTAAAATCGACTCTTGAAAACTCCTCCGCGACTAGACAGGTCTCCAAAATTCCGAGTTCCTGCCCTCCGTACTTCTCTGGGAATGCCATTCCAACAAAACCTTCTTTAGCTGCCTTTTTTACCAGCTCTATCGGATATATGTGTTCAGCATCACACTTCCTACCATATTCCAGGTCAAATTCTCCCTCTGCGAACTCTCTCGCCGCATTTTTTACATCCCGCTGTTCTTCTGTCAGTTCAAAGTCCATATATTTTTACCTCCTTCTAGTTCAAAAAAAAAAATACAAAAACTATACACCCTTAAACGCGGGTGGCCTCCTTTCCATGCGTGCCATCATGCCTTCCTGCATATCTTCGGTCGGGTACAACAACCCACCGCCAAAGGACTCCATCTCAAGTCCCATATCCATCGGAACCTCTCCGCCTTTATTCACCAGTCTCTTGGCAACCGCCATCGAGAGTGGGGCACATCTGGTCGCCAAATCCTTCGCAAACTTCATCGCCTCTTCCTCAAATTTATCGTCGTCGTACACCCTGTTTATCAATCCGAATTTGGCAGCCTCTTCCGCGGTGATTCTATCCCCTGTCAAGACGAGCTCCATCGCTTTAGACATACCGATCAACTTAACTGTCCTTTGAGTTCCACCCCACCCCGGAACGATACCGAGCGTAACCTCTGGGAATCCAATCAGCGCGCTCTTCTTTGCGAGCCTGATATCACAAGCCATCGCAAGCTCGAGACCTCCACCGAGGGCATAGCCATTTATCACCGCAATAACAGGCTTTGGAATCTCACTGAGCTTTCTAAACGTCCTCTCTCCCTTCCTATTTAATTCAAGATATTCAAAGTGATTAGTGGGTATATTTCCTCCCGCCACGTCTGCACCGGCCGAAAATGCCTTTTCTCCTCCTCCCGTTAGAACGATGGCCCTCGTGTCTGCATCGGTCCACAACAGGTCTATTACTTTATTCAACTCGTCTAAAACCCCATCGTGGATCGCATTCACCGGAGGCCTGTCTATTATAACTTTAGTGACCTTACTTTCCACATCCTTCTCTATCTTGAAATTTTCAAATTCTTCTTCTGCCATTTTACTACCCCTCTTTTATTTCTCTTACTTCTTGAAACTCGCCAAGAATTCTTCGAGCTTTCCCTCTTTGATCGTCTTCGTAGGTGCAAATATCTCCTTATTGTACTTCTTGGCAAGATCTTCCAGCCTTCCCTTTAAGTCATCAAACATGCCCAGCATCTCGAACGGGCCAACCGGCATGTTCATCCCATATTTCATCGCCGTGTCGATGTCGTCTGGACTCTTGACGGCCCCCTGCTCCAAGAGTTTTACGCCCTCATTTATCTGTACAGCAACTGCATCAGTCGCATCGACTTTATCGGTCGCCTTCGACATATCTATCTGTGGCCTTCCCGCCGACCAATCGTATATACCCTTACCGGTCTTCATTCCGAGATCTCCCTTATCAACCAGATCTTTTAGGAATTTAGGCGGTTCATAATCGGGAGATATCACTTTTGCACAGTATTCTTGCCCATGCGAGAGAATATCCAGCCCAACATAGTCGAACAACACGTAAGCACCCATCGGTTGTCCCACCTGCATCAACGTTGCATCTACCTCCTCCGGCTCTGCAACCTTTTGATCCAATATCGCTCCGAAGAGTGCACCGCTTGGTGCAGTTACCCTGTTCACGATGAAACCGGGAACGTCCTTTTCCACTCTCACGGGAACCTTTCCAAGTTTTTCGGTGAAGTCCCACATCACTTTCATCGTCTCTTCGCTCGTTTTATCCCCTTTGATCACTTCGACGAGTTTCATCCTCGTTGGAGGATTAAACCAGTGCATACCAACGACCTTGTCTTCCTTTGCTGTCACCTTCGCAAATTCCGCTATGCTCATATATGAAGTGTTTGATGCTAATATTGTGTCTTTTTTGGTGTATTCATCTAATTCCTTAAATACACTCTTCTTAATATCCATAACCTCTGGTACGGCCTCTATAACAACATCAACGTTCGAAACAGCCTTTTTCATGTCCACGATGCCTTCGAGTTGTTCTTTCATCATTTTATCCAACTGTTCTTCCGTTATCTTCCCTTTTTGAAGATAGAACTTCTCGAAATTCTCTTTCATCGCCTGGATACCTTTATCTACAAATTTCTGCTCTATATCCCTTAAAACCACTTTGTAGCCAGACAATAGCGCCACTTCAGCAATGCCGTGTCCCATGGCACCGGCGCCGAGTATACACACCTTTTTAATATCATCTACGTTCATTTTTACCTCCGACTCCCTGTTCACGACTTTATATATTTATCTCTTTCTATTCTTCTTATGGTGAAATAGTTCTTTGTATGGATCGGTGAAGGAAGGTTTGAATAAGATTGAGACGGGTGAAGGCATCTTGAGAATGATGTAATTACTTTTGTATAACGTATCGGCGTCCACACCTGTTGCCATAGATGATCTTTTTGAGGGTGTTGCCCCATCAACTGCCTCTTTTCCTCCCTCAAAAAATGCGGCAGCCGGGAATCGAACCCGGGTCTTGGGCTTGGGAAGCCCAAGTCATAACCCCTGGACCACTGCCGCCCTATATCTCAACTTCATCCTACCATTTTTTCCACTCAAATAAAACCTTTCGCCCTCAACACTTCTTAATCTCCCAATACATTTATTAGACGATAGAAGCACAATTGCCACTGGTGAATATATGACTAATGACGATGAAATTATGTTCATAGAGGATATTCCGGGCGTGGGGCCCGCGACCGCGGAAAAACTTAGAGATGCAGGTTATGACACCATCGAGGCGATTGCCGTCGCTTCTCCATCAGAACTCGTTGCTGCGGCAGAACTTGGAGAACCGACAGCGGCAAAGATCATAAATGCCGCCAGAAAAGCCGCGGATATAGGGAATTTTGAGATAGGAAGCGAGATACTGGAGAGAAGAAAATTGGTGGAGCGGCTAAAGACAGGATCTGAGGCGGTTGACACGTTATTGGGTGGAGGGGTAGAGACCCAGTCCATAACGGAAGTCTATGGAGAATATGGCTCGGGAAAGACGCAGATTGCCCATCAATTGTGTGTCAATGTCCAACTACCGAAGGAAGAAGGAGGCTTGGATGGTTCCGTAATTGTAATAGATACAGAAAACACGTTTAGACCGAATAGGATCCTCCAGATGGCTTCCCCACTGGGGTTAGAAGAGAAAGAGGTCTTAAATAATATAAGAGTGGCGAGGGCATATAACTCCAATCACCAGATCTTGCTCGTGGATAAAGCCTCTGAGGTCACGAAAGAGTTGAAGGAGAGCGATAAACCGGTGAGACTCCTAATCGTCGATTCGCTGACGGCACACTTCAGAGCAGAGTATGTCGGGAGGGGAACACTTGCAGACAGACAGCAAAAGCTGAACAAACATATGCACAGCCTGGTGAGGTTCGGAGACCTATACAATGCCGCAATCTTCATAACCAACCAGGTGATGTCAAAGCCCGACACGTTCTTTGGTGATCCCACGCGTCCGATAGGTGGGCATATCGTTGGACACACGGCAACATATAGGGTTTATCTGCGCAGATCAAAGGGAGAGAAGAGAATAGCGAGGCTCGTGGATTCTCCAAACATGCCAGAGGGTGAGGCGATATTTAAAGTAACGACCGATGGAATAAAAGATGAATGAAGATAGAAAAAATTGAATCTATTGCGATCGATATAGATGGAACGCTGACCGGAGAAGACAGGAGATTGGACTGTGTGGCAGTCGAGGCGATAAGAAAACTCTCAATTCCGGTCGTCTTTGTGACAGGAAACGTCATCTGTTTTGCTTCTACAGCATCAAAGCTCGTTGGAACTTCAGGCGAAGTGATAGCGGAAAACGGAGGTGTCGTTAAGTTAGATTTTGACGGAGAAGAGGTGATATTGGGGGATAAAAAGATCTGTTTGGCGGCTTATGATCATCTAAAAGACCTCTTGGATATTGAAATGATAGATATGAGATACAGAAAGTCAGAGGTTGCTCTTAAAAGAGGCTTTGACGTCGGAAGTGCCAGAGATCTATTGAAAGATTTCAATGTAGATATCGTTGACTCTGGTTTTGCCGTCCATATCAAAAAGAAGGGGATAAACAAACTTACCGGGCTCTCGTACGTCTCCGAGAGGAGGGGATGGGATTTGGAAAAGACGGTCGCGATCGGAGACTCGGGGAATGATGCCGAGATTATAAGAGGGGTTGGGTTTGGGATAGCCGTTGGAAATGCGGAGGAAGACCTAAAGGAGATCGCGGATTATGTCACCTTAAAAGATCACGGCGAGGGTGTGGTTGAGGCGTTAGAATATTTGGGATTGGTCTGAATTTAGAGGCAGATTTGATATGGAGATAGATGAGCGAATCGAAGAGATAACAGAGGAATTGAGAAGTACACCATATAACAAGGCTACAGAGCACCACATAGGGAGATTAAAGGCTAAATTAGCCAGATTAAGGGAAGAGGCAGAGAAAAGATCTTCTTCAAGAGGTGGGGGAAATAGAGATAACGTGGGAAGGGTCGGTGATGCCACGGTAATTCTGATAGGTCCCCCATCCGTTGGAAAATCCACGCTTTTGAACAAGCTCACCTCTGCGAAGGCAGAGGTTGGCGCGTACGACTTCACGACCATTGAGGTAAAACCGGGAATATTAGAATATGAAGGTGCAAAGATACAGATTTTAGACGTTCCGGGACTGATAAAAGGATTGAGGGGCGGAGGAAGAGAGGTAGCATCCTTCACAAGATCTTCAGATCTGGTCGTTCTTATGACGGATATCCTTCACGTTAACGTATTTGAAGAGACCGAGAGGGAACTTTACAAGGTGGGAATTAGATTAAATCAAAAAAAGCCAAGGATTCTGGTGAAGAAGAAAATTACGGGCGGAATCAAGATAAATTCTACCGTAAACCAGGATATAAGTGAAGAGACGATCAAAGAGGTATTGAAAGAATATAAAATGCACAATGCAGATGTGATATTGAGAGAAACGATCGATATAAATGGTTTGATCGACGCTCTGATGAAGAACAGGGTATATTTAAGTTGTGTGAGGGTTATAAATAAGATTGATATGCTCGAAGATCAGAATTTGATCAGAACAAAGGACACCTCAATTGGAGAAAAATATAACGCGATCATGATCTCTGCGGAGGCAGGCATAAATTTGGAAGAGCTTAAGGAGAGTATCTTTAAAAGGTTAAACCTTATAAAAGTCTATATGAAACATAAAGGAGAAGAGCCTGATTATAAAGAGCCTATGATACTTAAAAAAGGTTCAACGGTGGAAGAGATCTGCAGAAAGATTCATAGAGATTTCGTGGAAAAGTTTAGATATGCAAAGGTATGGGGCAACTCCGTCAAATACGGTGGACAGATGGTGGGGCTTTCACATGAAGTTTATGATGGAGACGTTGTGAACATATCGATCGAGAGGTGATGCCTCGGTGGCTCAGCAGGTAGAGCGCGTCCTTGGTAAGGACGAAGTCGGGGGTTCAAATCCCCCCCGAGGCTTTGGAACCCATTCTAAATGGTAATCAGATAATCAAGAGGGATTATGATATCGTCTTTTTAATCGCAAAAAAGATGAAAGATATATATAAATATTATACCGAAGATACCAATATGTGATGAAAGAAGTAAAGATTGTAGAAGAGGGAATACAATTTGAGAATCCCGTAGTCGTACAGGGGCTGCCGGATGTCGGTTTGGTGGGAACGATCGCAATATCATACCTCGTTGGCAAGCTCAACTTCAAGGAGGTGGGTCATATAGAATCGAAGCTCTTCCCGCCGATTATGGTCGTTCACAACGGCGAGCTGAAGAATCCTGTGCGGATTTACAGTAATGAGAAAGGACTAATAACGATTTTGTCTGAAGTAGCCATCCCACCACCTGCTGTCTATCCGTTGGCAGAAGCTCTTGTAGAGTGGTTTGAGGAGAAAGATGTTAACCTTTCGATCTCGCTCACAGGATTTCCGGTGGCGAACCGACTTGACATTGATGATCCGAGTACAATAGGTGTGGGAAACTCAAAGGAGGCGATTTCAAGGCTTAAAGAAGCTGAAATAGATCCAATGCTCGAGGGTTTCATCGTGGGTATGTATCCAGTGATGCTTGAGGAATGCAAGAAACGTGGTATAACAGCCATTTCGCTCCTCGCACAGTGTTTCCCCTCATATCCGGATCCAGANGCGGCGGCATCTGTAGTCCGATCACTGCAACGGCTCACNAAATTAGATATAGACCTAAATGAGCTATTGGAGAAGGGAGAAGAGATTAANTTGAAGGCGAGGGATCTGATGAGGCAGACCAATGCTGCGATAGTCGAGATGCAGAAGAANACGGAGCAGAGTATGCCGATCATGTATGGATGAGGTGATTTCCATGAGAGANGGCATAATAGATGCGATGTGGAACAACGANGGCTATCTGGAACCTCTATACGAAGAGGAGGATAGAGGAGANGAGATAGTGATAACGTTTGCCCTCCCTTATGTGGATAAGAAGGAGATCGAGGTATATGCCACAAAGGAGACACTCGAGGTGATGGCATCTATGAAAAAATCGGTATGCTGGGAGAAGTGGGGCATAACCCAGCGAAAAATTACGTTTAAATCATTCAAGAAGCAGATATGTCTTCCGGAAAATGTAAATCCGGCCGGGGCAACCGCAGAATTTAAGAATGGTATCTTAAAGATAACATTACCGAAGATTAAGAAGAAGTCCTCGATAAAGATCTCTGGAGAGTAAGAATAAGGATTGTTTGGGATTTGATTTGCCTATTCACGTTCTTACAGGTATTCCCCTCGATCTCAGGTATTCTTTTACCTCCCCAACCGTATATTCTCCAAAGTGAAATATGCTCGCGGCGAGACAGGCATCTGCCTTCCCCTCCTTAAATCCCTCATAAAAGTGTTCAAGTGTTCCTGCTCCCCCCGATGCTATCACAGGAATCTTTACCCTCTCGGAGATCGCCCTCGTTATTGGTATATCAAAGCCGTTCTTTGTCCCGTCGGCATTCATACTCGTCAAGAGTATCTCCCCCGCACCCAATCTTTGAACCTCTTCTGCCCACCAGATGGCGTCTATGCCCATTCTTTTCCTTCCTCCATATATCACGACCTCATACCAGCATTTTTTCCCGTTTACTTCGATGTAATTCTTTCCTTCATCAGAAAAATTCCTCTTACAGTCTATCGCAACGACGATGCACTGGGAACCAAAGACACCCGAGCTTTCTTCGATGAAGAGAGGATTCTTTATCGCAGAGGTGTTTATAGAAACCTTATCGGCGCCCGCCCTTAAGATGGCATCGATATCCTCTATCTCTCTTATACCCCCTCCAACCGTGAGAGGTATGAAGACCTCATCAGACGTCCTCTCGATCACATCTATCATCGTCTTTCTGCCCTTATGAGATGCCATTATATCGAGAAATACAAGCTCATCTGCCCTCTGTTCGTTGTATCTCTTTGCAAGCTCCACCGGATCTCCCGCTTCTCTCAAATTAACGAACTCAACCCCTTTAACAACGCTTCCCCCCTCTTTGTCGAGCGTCACGTCAAGGCATGGGATTATTCTCTTTGTGAGCATTCAAAAATCTCCGATTTTTGAGTTTGCAAATCTTTGATTTGCAATCATTTGTTCTATATGGCGTTACCTATATATATTTAAAGGATTCGTTAA
>RXIL01000052.1 GCA_004212085.1 Candidatus Methanolliviera hydrocarbonicum | reverse complement strand
ATCTAACAGTTCTCTATAATCCTCGGGCATCTGCCAGCACCTCTTCTCTTCGATTGGGAGTTTAGAATTTAAAGTTATGGTCAAAACGGAGATGTACCCGATCGAGAAATTCACGAATGAGAGTTTTAAAAGTTTAATATGTTAGGTACTCAACTATAATCTTTTCAAACATAAAGTTTATATATGGCATCTAATTTAGTGATGTGTGGGCACATGTGAATGATTTATAATAATGTGCTTTGGAAGAACCAAAAATAGAGGAGGGAAAAAATGGCTGAAAATTTGAAGAATATGCTGGAGGAAGGGTTCAAAAAGTCGCCTGCGGAGTTGAAGGAGGCACTTCCGGGTATGTTAGAGAGCGTGAAAGAGGCAAAGCTTGAGGATGCGATGGAAGCTATCGGTGCGTTGGGAGGTCTAACCGGAATATTGGATACGATAGGTGGTCCAGATAAGCTGAACGAACTTGGAAAAGAGCTCAAGGATGTGATACCGACGCTGATTCCCACCATCAACGAGATAGTTCAGGCGAATATAAAGGGAAATGAAGATCTGGCCGCCGCATTTGACAAGGTAAAGAGTGCCAAAGTTACGTCAGGCATGGACCTTGTAGATATGGGTATCGCTCTAAAAACGAAGTTCGATGCGGGATCATTCAGCATAGAAAACGGATTGGAAGGTGCAGATCTTACGCTCGTGCTTCCCACGGCGCAGCTGCTCGAAATGCCCGAGATAATGTCCGGTGGCATGTCGGCAATGATGAAGGCGTTCACCGGTGGAAAGATAAAGATAAAGGGCGCGATGATGAAGGGCGCCGCGTTGATGCCTCTTTTAGGCGCACTGGGTAAGATAGGAAAGAAGTGAATTCATAATATATTTTTTATCTTTTTTTTTAATTTTTTTTATCTTTTTTTTTAAAAATATATATTATCTCGGCATTCTTTTGGAATAATCTGCCCAAATTACGCCCCAAACTTTTTACTTCTATTTGTGAGATCCGTGAGTATGGGCATCAAATCTCTACCTCTGATTCTGCCCAATCCCCCACTCGCGCAGTTAAATTCATCAAATTTGTTTATTGAATCGCTTCTGACCCCTTCTCCATGAATGCAGATCGGAACGGGGTCACCCGTGTGGTCTCCAATCGCTACGGACGTGGTATGATCTGCAGTAATAGCTATCATAGTATCTTCCAATCCAAGCAATCTCTCGAACGCTTCGTCGATCCTCTCAAAAAATTTGCTCTTTTTAGCAAAATTTCTGTCATGCCCCGCTTCATCGGTCCCCTTTATGTTCATCAGGACAAAATCATGGTTCTTTAGAGACCTCAATGCGTTCTCAACCTTTTTATTTACGTTGGAATCTGTCCCTCCTGTTGCCCCCTCTGTAAAGACAAAATCAAGCCCGCATATCCTTGAGATTCCTATGACCAATCCGGCTGCTGCCACGACGGCGCCCTTCAATCCATATCTCTCTTCAAATCTCTCAATCTCTGGCAGGAGACCGGCGCCCCTCGTTAAGATCGCGTTGGCTCTTGGAAGACCTTTCTTGGCTCTCTCCTCATTTACGGGGTGGTCAGATAAGACCCTGATGCTCTGTTCTACAAAATCATTCAGTATTTCAGCCGTCTTCTCCGAACCTTTCTTTAATGCTTTAGACTCTTTTATTTGCATTCCGTCTTCTTTAGGATCCGAAGCGGTTACATCTCCGCCTAGTCCATCTCCCCGAAAAACCAAAGCAGCTCTATGCCCGGTGGATCTTTTAAAGATGAAATCCACATCTAAATGAACTTCTTCATCTATCGCCTTCGCGAGTTCTTCCGTCTCTCTGATCCTCCCAGCCCGTCTGTCTATGATCTTTCCGTCCTCTAAGGTGGCGAAGTTGCATCTGAATGCGACATCCCCTCTTTTAACGTCTATTCCCGCTCCGGCGGCTTCTATCGGGCCACGACCTGTATAAACCTTATAGGGATCGTAGCCCAGCAGAGAGAGATGACCTGTGTCTGATCCTGGTGGTATGCCTGGGGAGAGCACATCCATCATGCCTGATATACCTTCTTCTGCTAGAATATCCAGATTTTCTGTTTTGGCACTGCTTAGAGGGGTTTCTTCTCTCCCATCTATCATCAGCGGTCTATCCGCGCCCCCGTCCAGGACGATCAGAAGAATCTTATCTGATATCATTTAAAAATGTCCCATTTTTAAGTGCTCAAAAATCCTTTGGATTTTTGGCATGCGAAAATCGAAGATTTGTGTCTATTTGCAAATCGAAGATTTGTAATCATCGTAAATTCCCTCTTTAATCATGCGGAGACGGCAGACGACTCCGGCTGACTTTTTAAAGCATTGTAGGATACAAACTCACTTTTGCCTATCTCCACCCTTCTAAGTGGGTATATGACTTTAGCTCCCTTGTATATATCGGATGCCAATTTGCCCAGGACGACTCCCTGCATGAACTGGTTAAAATCAAGCTTTTTTGCACTATTGTTCACCGTTTCTTCCATGATCACTCTTATCTTCTCTTTTTTTGTCGTCTTAACCCTCCTCAACGTAAAACAGTGCGGCTTAACCCTTACCACGTAACCGTCCTTCGTGGTGACGAGGAAGTTTCCAGCTATCATCGACATTTTCCGTCTAACGAGACTCCTCATATAATCTTGCGTGAGCTCGTGGGATCTAAACCCGGTGTATGCCTTATCTCCATCCACGCGCTCTATCTGGAAGGTTAACTTTATGTTCTGTTTAGACCAGTCATTTATGAGATCCGCCAGTGTTACTTCTGCTTTTCTTCCGATGAGTTTATTGGGATCATCCGTTATCGTCTCTTTCAGCTCTGTCTTCCCAAATATCTCTGGAGCTATAATTTTATACCATCTTTTTTGTTTCCAGGTATCTATAGTCTTTTTAACTTTTCTTGCCATGATATCACCTCTTTTTTGGCCATTCTAAAGTTTTTGGAACCTTTGGCAACTCCTTTATCCTTTCTTTGATCACAGGGGGCCAGTCTTTGAGATTAAAACCATGATGAGTTAAAAATGCCGCCACCCATCTGGAGAGTCCTAGACCGACACATCCCGTCCAAACCGTTCTCGAAGGAGATTGTATAGAGAATCCTTGCACGAAATGGGTGCCATGAATATTGACCGAACCGACAGATATAGATCCTCCTTTAGATTCCACTCTTACCTCGTATTTTGGAATATCTGGATATTCTATATCTCTCTTCTCCTCCTTCAAACCCTCAAGGTAAAAAGGATCATCTCCGACTTCTACGTACCAGTTGAATTCCATCAGATCGAGTACTCTCATATATGCGTTTAGGCATTCCTGTGCAGTTTCTTTGACCTCTTCTATAGTTCCGATGAATACCATCTCTAATCTTTGAAACTCGTTGACTCTATCGAGCCCCTTTGCCGCCCCCCCTTCCCATCTGTAGGTGAAGCCGGATCTGTCGAAGACCTTTATTGGAAGCTCAGTCATGTCAACCATCTCGTGAGAGAAGAACTGATAAAATGGTTCACATTGCGCGGGAGCGAGGACGTAAGCCGGATCCTTCAACCCCTCCTTTAGTGTATCAATTGGAATGTCTCTTCTTATTGCAAGTTCCCTCTTGAACCGCTCAAATATCTTTGGATCTCGCTTGGGGGGAGAGACGTAATACATCCCCTCGGGTAGCCCCTCGAGATACCGCATCTTCTTCATAACTTCTAAAGGGATCAATTTAGGAAATAAGACCTCAGAGAAACCGAGTCTTTCCGGGATCTCTTCAACGGCGACGTCAGCAATCGTCCTGAATAATTTTGCATAAGGAGGCAGGTATGTCCACTGTCCCTTTCCGGGAAACCTCTTTACCCAGCCAAGCTCTTCAGCAAGCTCGGTTGCATCCTGGTCGAGGGATAAATTTTTTCTACTCTTGCACTCGTAAAGTACCGTCCCTGGTTTCACCTTTGAGACCACATATACCAACTCTTCTTTCTCTTCTCCTTGAATCAATTTGATTATTTTATCTACTGAATGGGACCTCAGATCACCCTCTGAAAGTTCATTAAAGATTATCTTTAACCCCTCTCCTATCTCGATCTTCTTTACCTCAGGCACGTCTGAGAGAAGGTCTTTTATCTTTTTTACGTCCGCTCCTTCGATATCAACCTCGATCTCATAATCTTTTGCCTGCATCCCCCTCAAACCGATGTGATAGCTTTTCCCCAAAATTTCTCTTAAGGGGTTATAGAGCCTTATAAAAGCGTCATGTGCCCTTACATATCTATCCGATCTTATTTCTAATGATATATCATCATTGGAGACGTGCCAATCCACCACCTTTGCCCCTCTATCCTCTGGGGCACCTCGCACGAGCAGACCTTGGTTAGCATCTTCTATGAAACGTGCAATATCATCTATCGCCTTTTCCGCATTCCCACTGGCATTAAATATGCCCTTTAAATGAAAATTTAATTCCATCTTATAGCCCTAAAAGATCGAAGAGATCAGTCACGATCTTAATGTTCATCAGCAGATCATCCGTCGTGGATAGCAATGATCCAACGGAAGGGGATTCTATAAAAATCTCCACTCCTCTTTCATCTGTGCTGGTTCTTATGCTTGGAAGGTTATCCTGCCTTATCGATTCTTCTATCAATCTTGCAGATATGCTTTCTATATAAATTCTCCCTTTAATATTCATCTTATCTGCTTACCTATCATCGCGTCTGCGATCTCTAAAAACTTCTCCTCTTTTCCGGTCGGAATACTTGCCCCGGAGGCTATCTTATGCCCACCTCCGGATCCCCCAACTTTTTCTGCAGAGATCTTCATCGTTATGGATAGATCTAATCCATCATCGATCAATTTATCCGTTCCCCTCGCCGATACCCTTATCTTATTCTCCTTTTTGTCCTCATTTAGAACCAGTATAGGAAGATCGGGAGATATATAGCGAATTATGCTGCTTGCAATCTCTCCGGTAACCCCTTTGTTCTCTATCTTCATGTATTGCAGGTTATCTCCTCTTTTAAGTCTCTTTTTCAGATCCTTCAATTCGGTTATTATCCTAATTTTAAAGTTCATCAGGCATTTTTTTGCCTCTTCCATAACAGATAGATCTTTTAAACAGAGAGAAAGGGCCAATCCACTTTTTCCCATCTTACCACAAGAATTGAGTAGATCCATGAGAAATAATAAATTTTTTACACCATCCCCTCTTATCGAGTATATCTCTCCAACAAAAGATCGTATCGCATCGGGAGAGGCATGCTTAACCAATTTCAAGGTTAAGGCGTCGCAAAGAACGCGCATCTCTTCTTCAGATAGGGAAAATATCTCTCCTCCAATATTCAGTTCGTTTAGAAATTCTTTGATCTTATCTTCTTCTCCAGAGAAATCGAAGTACGGATCGACAGAATAGGTAAGTCCATTTAACAAGTCCTCCCCGCCGATTTTAGCTCCCTTTGTTATCTCTATTATGCCATTCTCCAAAGCCTCATCTCGGATAGATCTGTTGCTGCCTATCATCTCCTGTTTATCTCCCAATGCTCCAACAAGAGCTAAATAAGATAGATCTTTGTTATCACCCAGGGCTCTTGCGACCAGATAACTCACCCCAGATGCGGAGAGTTCCTTGCTCCCGTCCATCCCCACCAAGTGAGGATTCACGTGTAAGATATCTTCTGCATTCACAGATTCATGGGGTATATGGTGATCCAGGACGATCATCTTCCTCCCGTATCCTTTCAATTCTCTTATATTATTGCTCCCCATGTCACAAAAGACAATCAGTTCATCATCGAAGACATCCTCTAAAACAGATTCACGAAAAGATTTGAGGATAGAGACCTGAAAACGTCTTTTTTTCCTCAAGAGCGCGTTGCATAAAATCCCGGCGGCGGCTATCCCATCTGCATCGTTGTGAGAAAATATGTGCACTCTTCCCTTATAATCCTCGATGAGCCTTGCCGCCCTTTCTGATCGCTCTATCAACTCTTCCATAAAATTATCTGGAGATGATCATCTCCGCCCTATCTATACTGTATCTCCAATCCTCTGGAAGTGTTCCCTCTCGCTTGTAGTATTTGACGAGCCTTCTTATCTTTGCCTCCGTTAGATGTAATGCCCTCTTATTGTGAAGATCCTTTCTGTGTACATCTAAATGTTTTTTAAGTCGTATGGCCTTAATCATAAGGTTCTCTAAGTCTTCTGGCCTTTCTGGAGCCACCTCTTTCTCTTTAAGAAATTGAGTTATCCTTTTTCCTAAAACCAGTCTTGCACTCGGTACGCCGTATGCGTCCCTTAGAGCCATGCCTATCTCACTCGTCGATCTTCCATGGGATCTTAGGTCGAGGATGATCTTTTCCAACTCCCCTGGGTCTTTCATCGACCATTCTGGTGGCTTGCTCCTGTATGGACGGGTCGATCCCGCCTTCCCCTTTCTTCTCGTGTACATTCTTGCCATATTTTATCTTCCCTCCAACCAATCTACAAAATCGTTCAAAGCTCTCCTTCTATGGGATATTTTATTCTTATCCTCAAGCGACATCTCCGCAAATGTTTCTTCACCATATAAAAATATTGGGTCGAAGCCAAATCCGTACTTTCCATGCTCTTCTTCGGAGATCCTCCCTCCCACCACACCACTGAAGAGATTGCTATTACCATTCTCATCGCAGAAACATATAACGGATTTGAAATACGCCTCTCTATCAGACTTACCCGCTAATAATCTCAAAATCCCCTCATTTCCGATTGTTTTAAAGGCATAAGCAGAAAACACACCAGGAAATCCATTTAGAGAATCTATGAAGATGCCAGAATCCTCTAAGAATAGATCTCCTCCAAATTTTTCCCAGAGATATTTAATTCCATAATTGGCCACTTCTTCCAGTTCAAAAGATTGTATCTCCGGGTATCCAACATCAAACCTCTCAATCTCAAATCCACGTCTCTCTAATATCTCTCTCACCTCTTCAAACTTCCCCTCGTTTGAGGTGGCAAATCTAATCTTTTTATTTATATCTACCCCTCCTCTCAATCTCCTCTACCCTCTTTAACACACTATTCGCCTCATCCTCTCCAAAATTTTTTTTATAACCTTTTATGAATGAATTTTTAAGCTCCTCGTGATCGTTATACGTACTCTTCAACATCTGGAAGAGCACGTGGATATCCACGCCTCTTGCCTCCGTCTCCGTATCGTACCTCGATAGGCCGAAGTCTATCAGATAAATTCTATCTTCGGAAGAGTATATCATGTTTGACGTCGTAAGATCTCCATGAGCGATTTTGCCTCTGTGAAGTTTTCCAACAATCTCGCCGGCTTTCTCCATCATCTGCTCGTCCACCATATCTCTTAAAGTTTCTCCTTTGATGAACTCCATCTTTATCTCGTCATCTTTTAGATCGAGGATGATAGGTGTTGGAACGCCGGCTCTTCTTGCGTCAGATATTATCTTTGCCTCCGTCTTTGTCCTCTCCTCTACTATAGCGTCGTCCAGCGTCTTCACCCTATATCTCTTTGGGAGTCTCTTTTTTATCACCTCCCCCAAGTTTTTGTCTAAATATATCGTTGCTTCGGCGCCTCTAATTAAAACCACGGTATCTCCACCTCATCCGGTCTAAAATTGGGTTTAACAGAGGATCTCTCTATCGGAGTAACCATGCCGTTTTTGAGCATCAGAAGTCCGGTATATGCAATCATCGCCCCGTTATCACCAACATATCTCCTATCCGGCACAAAAAATTTCACTTCCCGTTCTTCACATATGGTCTCAAGCATCTCTCTAAGACGCAAATTTGCTCCCACCCCTCCCACCAGGAGAAGTTCATCCCTTCTCGCATAAGAAAGAGCCCTCTCCGTGACCTCGGTGAGCATCGAGAATGCGTTCTCTTGAAAGCTGAAGGAAAGATCTTCCAATGAATTTTCTTTTGATTTTGAAGTAGCGGCAGTTACCAAACCAGAGAAAGAGAAATCCATGCCCTTTACAACGTAGGGTAATCGTACATACTCCTTTCCTCTTTTGGCCAATTCTTCTACCTTTGGCCCTCCGGGATGTTTTAAACCGAAGAACCTTGAAAATTTGTCTATCGCGTTTCCAACGCCTATATCAAGCGTCTCTCCATATATTCTATACTTTTTATCCCTATAAGCGATGACCTGAGAGTTTGCCCCACTTACATAGAGAACCAAGGGATTTTTAGCCCCGGTAAGCCATCTTCCGAATTCTATGTGGGCAACGCAGTGGTTCACACCGAGCAAGGGAACTTTCAATAACAAGGATAGGGCACGAGAGGCGGTGGCAACAGTCCTCAAACACGGCCCCATTCCAGGACCGATGGAGAATGCAACACCTTTTATCTCATCTAGATCAATTTCAGCCTTTTTTATGGTCTTTGAGATAACCTCTTTGATATTCGATGCGTGGCTCTGCGCGGCATCCCTCGGATGGATTCCGCCTTCCTTCGGTAAGTAAGGTTTCTCATACTCGGATATTATCTTTCTTTCATCGACGAGGGCTGCACTGAGGTTCCAAGCGGTTCCCTCGATCCCAAGAATTATCGTATCTTTCGTCATTTTTAACAAATTTCCCAATAGCCACCCCCTACATTTTCCATTTTGTAGATAAATTTGTATGCCCCTAAAAGCATTGAAAAAGGGCGAAAAAGTATTAAATCAAAGGTTCTTGTCAAAGAAGTCCCCCACCAATTTCCATGTTTGAATTCTTAATGGAATATTGCTCCTCCACCCACCGTGGCCTTCTTCAAACTCTACATATTGGAAATCCTTTCCCTCTTCATAACCAAGTTCGAGCAATTTATCTCTAAACATCCTTGCCTGTTGAACGGGACATCTGAAATCATTCACGCCGTGAACGATAAGTATCTTGGATCTTAAATTTTGAGCGAAGTTAACGGCACTTCTGTCCCCCCAAAGCTCTCTATTTTTTTCAGGATCGCCCATCTGTTCCTTAAGTCCTATTTTCCAGTCGGGCGGATAGCTCTCATACAAAGTAGGTAAATCGGTTATCCCACGCATGGCCGCTCCCGCATTCCAAACGCTGGGCTCTTTTGTAATCGCAAGATAGGTGAGGAATCCTCCATAAGAACCACCTAATATACCTATCCTATTTGAATCAACATAGGGTAGAGTATTCAGGAACTTTGCACCCCGCACGAGGTCTTTTAAGTCTTTTCCCCCCCAATCTTTCATACAGGCGTCCCTAAATTCAACTCCATAGCCGGTACTACCCCGAACATTTGGCTGGAGTACTACATAGCCCTTGCTGACAAAAAACTGGGCGATGGGATCGAAGCCACGCGACCACTGAAAAGTCGGTCCCCCATGAGGATTTACGATTGCCGGAAGTTTTTCTTTCCCCTCAATTTTTGGATGGTACAATAAAGCGGGTATTTCTAAACCATCAAAGGATTTATATCGGATGTATTCTGACTCAACAAAGATATCTGGATCGATTGAACCATATTCTGCCGGTATCAATGGATCATATCGATCATTTCTCAGGTTATATGAACCGATCTCAAATTGGGTAGCCGGCATAACGGGATGCCCTGAACATCGCCCAATTATCAAGCGATCATCTAAAGCAAACCTCGCTATTGATGTGCCATGAGGTAAACCATTAATCTCCTTACACTCACCTCGCTCTATGTTATATAAAATGGGACGGATGGTTGCTTCACGATTCCTAAAACATAAAATCCATTTTCCATCTTGGCTAAATTCTCCGCCACTTTCGTCGTATAAACCATTACCCACCCATTTAACTTCTCCGTTTTCCATGGCATATATCCCCACCTGATTTAGGCCATGAGCATCTGAAGTAAAGGAGAATAACTTGCCATCTGGAGACCAACTTCCAAAGAAATCGTATGAACCATTCTTGGAAACCCTTATTATCCTTTTGATCTCGCTTCCATCTCGCTTAACTATATAAATATCCGTATTGTGGAGATTTTTCATTTCATTTGTGCAGTATGCTATCCATTCTCCATTCTGTTGCCAGAAACCGCCAATTGCCGGTTGCTCCTGGTGGGTCAACTGGATTATTTGTGAACCATCACTTTTCATTTTGAATAGATTCATTTGGCCATTTCTTGTTGAGATAAAAGTTATCCATTGATCATCGGGGCTGAACTCTACCGCTATATCCTGCGCTTCATCTGTCTCGGTAAGTTGAGATACTTTTCCATTCTTTATATCAATGAGAAATATGTCATAATACTCGTTTCCCATTCTATCTTTCATAAAGACGATCTTTGAGTTATCATGGGACCATATAGAAGGCAGCTCAACAAACTTAGGTAACTCACCGTGAGTTACTTGCTTTATATCTTTTGTTTTTAGATCCATTATATATAGCTCATTACTGCCCGTTTTATCCCAATAAAATACTATCTTTTGTTTATCCCAAGAAGTATTTAGTCCCGATATTGTGGGAAGACTGAATAGTTCTTCTAACGGGATTGAGTTTGTAGATTCCTGTTTTATCATCACTATACCAATTAAACCCGTAAATATAATACATGCCACGATAATCCCTAAATAGATTTTTTTCATGCCCTTTGTCTCTCACTCAACCATACAACTTCTTTTCACTTTCGGGAGGAAAGATACGGTGAATGCCTGTAGGGATTACGGACAAAAATGTGGTGGGTATACACAAGGCGGCTTTAGCCGAGCGATCTATTTATTTCTTTTTGCCTTTCCCCTTGAACTCAGTATATCCACATTTGCCGCATGCAAACCTGTCCTTGTGCTCTGCTAAGAAGACACCTTCCCCACACCTGGGACAGATCTTTCCGATCCCCTCGATCTTACCATCTTTTACCTTGTAGAATTTATTTATTGACATCGTCTTTACCTTCTTCTTTAATCCTCTCTACATCTTTCAACGTCTCTTCGTCATCGTATATCTTTGCATACCCCATCGCCTCTCTCTTCCCATGCCCCGTCTTTAACGAATCCAGGATCAAAAGCTTCTCTTCTGCACCCAGGATCGAGACCAACTTCTTCACCACTTCTTCTCTCTTAGGGGTTGCCCCGTCATGCTCCACCCTAAATCTTATCTCTTCTCTGCCCAACAATCCATTTTTTCTCTTTTCTAATATCTCAATATTCATCAAAATCACCTTCCCAACAAATAATTCTTTAATTCCGAATCGCTCATCTTCTTTAGTATGTCTTTGGCTCTATTCCGCATCTCTTCATCAACCTTGATCAGTACAATCCCCTCATCTGGTTGGCCATAGATTATTATAGATGCATCGGGCGCAAGGATCATTGCCGGCAGTACCGCGAGATCCTCTTCTCCCTCTACAAATATCTGGGTTTTTCTCTCAAGCCCCATCTCGATCGCGTCTATAATCCCTTTTGTGATCGTGGCGGGAGGGTTTTTAACTTTTATACTTCTATATTCCTCCTTCTTCATAATCTTCTTAACCTCGTCCGATGCCTTCCCCCGCTTTGTCTCCCCATCTATTATGAATAGATCGGGAGAAAGACCCGCTTTAAATATATAGTAAGATGCTACGTCCCCTACCACAATAAGCTTTTCTCCTTCTTTAATCTCTTCTTTCGCATTCAAAACACAATCTAATCCTTTCCCACAGTAAAGAGTTCCAAAAGGATCTTTAAATAAAAATCTAACCTCCTCTGGTAATTCTATCACTGACTACCTCACTCTCAGAGCATAGCTTCCGGGCAGTTTTATGTTTAGCTTCTTTGCAATATTTGAACGAGAAGGATCGATGATTATGACATATCCACTCCAATCATCACTCAAATCATTGGAATGGCAAATCGGGCATGTAGATCCATCTAATAACAAATGGCATGTTCTACACGCTTTCATTTTTTTCCAACTCCTCCTCTATCCACTCTAACTTACCTAAATGGGGCTGCCTCATCGTCAAGCCAATTTTGGTATCTCTCAGATCAAACTCATTCAAGCTCACTGCCACGATCCTCGCTCTGATTTTATCTCCTATCACAAGAGATTTTCCCGTCTCTTTTCCGACCAATCGAGAATTTTTCTCGTCATAGGAGATATAACCCTCGGAGATCTGACTTATGTGCACCAGACCATCCAATGGCCCGATACTCACAAAAACACCGAATTTCACGACGTCTATCACTTCTCCCTCTACTATCTCCTGTAATAGCGGCTCATACGCAAGTGCGCCGAATTTCGCGTTGAAATACACGCCCCCATCCCCAAAAACTATATGCCCTTCATCGATCTCGATTATATCTGTTATTGCCATTATCAGCCCTATATCACCCTCGATTCGCCCCTCCAACTTGTTCTTCAATTCCTCCCTAACGGCAGCCTTGGCATCACCGTAGAGTTTGTTTGGAGGAACTCTAACCGCATCCAAAAGTATGATCTTCTTGTACATGCTTTTCCTATTCCTCACATAAAAGCTTTTTCTGCCTTAACCTAACCACTCTAACCCCCCTCCCTCTCAACTCCTTGATCAGACGTTTATCGTTGGTGGCGACCGCAACCTCTTTAGAGGCAAGTTTTGAGATCACATCATCAGCAAAACCCTCNCCCTCATCGAGTATCTCACACCTTTCTGCAAGAGAGATTGCCACATCTACCGAAGCCTTCTTTTTTCCTTTATATCTACTCTTGAGCATATTAAGCTCTTTTAAAACCGTTTTAGGAACGATAAACTCCGTATAACCGAGCCTACCCAATTCCTCAAATATATCAACGTTGAACTGTCCTGGAACCATGAGCATATTTGAGTCGAGTATTATCTTCATTCGCAAATGCACACGAATCTTTGATTCGCAATCATCCATTCAACATTCCAACGCCGACGAGCCTCCATCTGCTTGATATTCTTCTGCTTATAGCGATCCTTGAGCCTTCGTCTGCACAGACTGGTCTTTTTAGTTTCACTTCCAGCTGATCTTTTCTTGATTTTTCGACGACCCCTGCGGTCGTCGCCGTTCCCACATTGAGCATCAGAAGTTCTCTCACCTTAATTCCTTGGACTTTTTGTTCCTCTTTTGTGCCTACAACCCTATCGAGGAGCTTCACATCCATCGTAAAATCATTCCACACGGGAGGTAAAGTGCCAGGTTTTCCCATCACCTGCCCGACTAAAGCATCTGCCTTAGTTATATAGGGATCTAACGTGGTAGAGATTCCTATAAGACCTCCAGGAGTTGCTTCTTTTATTTTTCTCTTTCCCGACATGATAGTCTTCACCTCCGTGAAGATTGGCTCCCACCTACCCTTTCTTCCCGACTCTACAAAACGCCCGGGCGTTATCTCTATCTCATCTTTCGGTTTCAAGATTCCTGCGCTGATAGAACCACCCACAACACCGCCAACGAGTTTATTTATAGGAGAACCTGGTTTATTGACGTCAAAGGATCTCGCGATTAAAAGTCTGGTCGGTGCATCTATCTTGTGGTTCGGTGTGGGAATGTTTTCTTCTATCTCCTCGATTAAAACATCCATATTTATCCTGTGTTGAGCAGATATCGGCACTATTGGAGCGTCTTCCGCTAATGTCCCCCTCAGGAATTCTTTTATTTGGATATAATTCTCCTGTACCGCCTCTTTTGAGACGATGTCTATCTTATTCTGGGCAACCACAATCTTATCGATGTCTATTATATTTAGGGCCATCAGATGTTCTTTCGTCTGTGACTGTGGGCATGACTCATCAGCGGATATAACCAGTATAGCCCCGTCCATTATGGCAGCCCCACTGAGCATAGTTGCCATGAGCGTTTCGTGTCCGGGAGCATCAACGAAAGAGACCGTTCTAAGCTCTTCTGTCTTGGTTCCACAATTTGGACATTTTTCCTCGACCGTATATGCGTCCGGTTCTGGACATTTTGGACACTTTCTGAACGTTGCATCCGCATATCCTAACTTGATAGATATCCCCCTCTTCGTCTCTTCGCTATGCCTGTCAGCCCATTCCCCAGAAAAGGCACTGACAATCGTGGTCTTTCCATGATCTACGTGACCCACCAATCCTATATTAACACAAGGCTCACTCAATTCCAAAATACCTCCCCAATATCTCCTCTTAACTCCTTCCTTCTATTTATCTCATTCGCAGATCTCAACAGATCTTTCTCTGTGATATTTTTTCTTTTTTCCTTCAAACCACCGAGAACTGCCCCCTTAACTATCAAACGCAGATCAGAGCCAGAAAAACCCTCCGTCAATTTCACGATCTCCTTTAGATCAAATTCTCCTTCTGCGTTGGAGAGAAGGATCTCGAGGATTCTCTCTTTCATCTCATCATCTGGCAGCGGAAAGTATACCACTGCATCAAAACGCCTCCACGCGGCAATATCCAACAATTGGGGGTGATTTGTGGCTCCTATGAGTAATACACCATCATTTATTAGGCTTATCTCATCTATACTCTTTAGAAGCGTATTGACGGCCCTCTTTACGGCGGAATGTTCGTCTGATGTTCTGGTCTTTGCGATAAAATCAAATTCATCAATGAATAAAATACAGGGGGAGATCCTCTTTGCAAGTTCAAAGACCCTATCTATATTCTTGGAGGTCTCACCAAGATACTGATCGATTATCATCGAGATTCTCACCTCGACCATTGGAAGACCGAAATATTTTGTTGTCGCCCTGGCGAGCGTCGTCTTTCCTGTTCCAGGCGGACCGATGAATAATAATTTTCCTATATCGTATAATTTTAACCTCCCTAAATACTCGCTATTTTCGATAGCCACCACCATCTTCTCCAATTCTGCCAGCTGTTCCTCTGTCAAGACGAGGTCTTCCATAGAGAAGAGGAGATCTTCAGGAGAATATATCTTCACGAGATCGAGGGCCGCGATCATCTTTTTATCTTTAGATAAGTTATTTAAGAGAAATTTTACCCACCCTCTATCCGATGATAGAGGAGGATTCCTGCGTTTAACCGCATCACAGTCTATATCAATTAAGCATCTATCTACGAAATAACGGGCGAGGACTGGATTGTTATTCACTCTCTCAAGAGAATCCTCTCTATTTAAAAACCATTTTGTCCCCATCTCAAGGTTGATCAATCTTATTTTGGATCCAAACTCGATATAATCGATGAATGGAATGCTTTTAACGAATTTTTGTGCATCTTTTATCCCATAGATCTCTTCGACGTCTCTACCCGTAACCTCAATGGGGTTTTTCATCCTTCCCTTATTCGGATCCCAGTAATTTTGCCTCATATTTCGAGGCAGATCATCGGGTGAAATGCCCCCTTCATTATATATAGCCGTGGTTAACAATAACTCGACGATATCTTCTGTCCTGTCCATCTTACCCCTTATAGTAAAAGATATTCATTTTGTCGTCACCTCACACCCATCTTCCAGCACGATCATCGTATGTTCTTTCTGTGCCACAAATCCACCGCTTTCCTCTTTTAAGACGGGAAAAGAATATAAAATTCCCTTATCCACGAGCTGATTTAACATGATGTCTGAAGGCGATCTTAGCCACCTCTTTGCGAACGGTAGAGTCTTATACTCCTCTACTTCATCCAGGAATCTCCTCATATTCATCGGTCTCACGGGTTTCCGCTTAAGGAAGCTATATATCTCTAATATATTTCCCCTTTTAGTTCTTCCAATACCATCTGTGGCAAACGGCTCTATGGCGATAACCTGTCCCTCTTTAAGATCAACGCCCTTTTTTATACATCTATTGGATATCGTTGGGGGGGCATGAACATCGTATTGCAAAAGGCCATGTCCGGATAGGTCTGCGATCGGTCTGTAACCAAAATCGGTTATCGTCTTCTCGATCGTCTCGGATAGATCCTTGGTGTTTACCCCGGCATGCACCAGATCTATAGCGTTATTCAGTGCCGCCTCGCTCGCTCTCTTTAACTCTTCCCGCTCTCCCGAGAGGTCGATCGTCACCGCCATATCCGCAATGTATCCATCGATCTGCGATCCGATGTCCAATTTCACGATCTCATCGTTGAATCTGGTCTCCTCTCCTTTAAAAGGCGTTCTGTGTGCTGCTTCATCATCCAGCGATATGTTGCACGGAAATGCAACGAAATCTTTGATTTCGTGCAGACGAATCTTCGATTCGTCGCCTTGAAAATCGGAGATTTTCAAATGCCGTGAAAATGGAACATTTTCACATGTCGCCTCTACCCCTCGCCTCTTTATTTCCTCCTCGGCAAATTCCGCCACCGATAAAAGCTTTTCCCCTTTTTTCACCATCTTAGCCGCATCTCTTGCTACGGAAGATAGTATCTTGCCCGCCAATCTATATTTATCCAATATTTCCTCGTTCAATTGATCACCCTATAATAAATTTCTTATCTAATTTTGTTAGGTTGACATATCCGTCTCTCTTTATCGCCACGATATCTTCCAGTCTCACTCCTCCGATCTCTTTATAATATAAACCCGGTTCTATCGTCACGACGTCTCCTTCGACCAGTCTCTCATCATTTCTTCCTATAAAAGGGGGTTCGTGTACGTCCAGGCCGACTCCATGCCCGGTGGAATGGATGAAACCTTCTTTATCATTCTTTCTCTCTGTTCCATATCCGAGTGATTCAAAATATTCGCAAACGGTAAGATGAACCTCTTCGCACCTTCTTCCTGCATTTAATTCTTTGAAGGCGAGCTCCTGTGCATCAAAAACGGCATCATACATATTTAGGAGATCTTCGTTCGGCTCCCCCTTGACGTATGTCCTTGTCATATCGGAATAATACCTCTCGTTCATGAGATTTGGAAAGATATCGATCACGATGGGTTCACCCTCTCTTATTACCCCGTGTCCAACAGAGTGGGGATCGGAAGAATCCCTTCCAGAAGCACATATCACGCCATCGCAGAATGATCCGTTCTCTAAGAGGGTCTTCTCTATCGTAATCCTCAGATATTCTGATGTCAACTCTTTCTCTTTATAATAGAGAGTTCTCTTTTTGACCTTTGCGTGCTCGATTATCTTCTTCACCGTTTCCAACGAAATTTCACACGCTTTTTGAGCTTTTTTTATCTTATTTAACTCCTCCTCCCCCTTTCTTCTCCTCATATCTCTAAAAGGATCTTTCAAAATTTTTAGTGGAAGTCCCTTATCCTTTAAGAATTCATAGAAGAATGATGGAAAATCTCTCATCACGGATATTTTCTTGATACCTTGCTCTTTTAATATCTTTAGGATCAGGTTTGCAAACGCTACACCTGGATCTTTATATCTTTTATACAGTGCATCATAATTATAATCTCTGTAACTCTTGATCTCGTTCGCGTTCGACTCTTTTAACGCCCTTTCTACCTCCATCTCCGACAAAAAAATTTTTTTATCTTTTAAATCCTTAGATACTAAACATAGAAACGGATCTGGGCTTAAAAATTTCGTTACGTAGTAGATATTTGAATTCGTGTAGCTATTCCCATAGAGGAGGATATATTCGTCCGTCATATACCAAGCATCTCCATGATGGCGTTCATGCTCTCCAAGATATCCCTTTTCTTCGTCAAAGGGTACATATGCCCTGGAAGAATATAATCCACTTTTAGCTCTGAAAGTTTTAGCACGGATCTTTTTAGCGATTCTATGTCTCCTCCGGGGAGATCCCACCTTCCGACACAGTATGGAAGTATCGTATCTCCTGAGATTAGAACTCTGTTATCTTCGTCATATAGGCACACGGATCCTGGAGAATGACCCGGAGTAGAGATGACTTTCAAACAAACATCTTTTAGATCGAGATATTCTCCGAGGCAGGTAAGAACCTTTGCACCCCTCCTTCTAAAAAACCTATTTCCCGTCGTATGATCTATATGGCTATGCGTATTAACCACCATCCCAATCTCTTCTGGGAGAAAACCATCCACCGCCATCCTCTTTGAAAGCCCTCTTGGGTTCATGCCTGTATCGACGATGACCTTCGGAGAAGCGTCTATCAAGATCGAGTTGCTTCCCATCCCTCGATTCCCATAAAAATAATAATGATCCAATATCTTCATTTAAAAATCTCCGTGTAAAAATCCTTTGGATTTTCAGTCATCTTCTCTACATGTATGCTCTCAAGAATCCTTTTAATTTGGAATAAAATTTATCCTCCGAGAATAATATCAACTTCAACGGTTCTCCCTCTCTTATTATAAATTTTTCTCCGTGATGAAACTCCTCTTCCCATTGACCATCTATTACGAGGATTCCGTCTTTTAAAGCCCTCACGGTTACTTCTCTTTCGATGGGAAAAACCAATGCACCGATTTTTGGAGATAGGGAAGAGACCGGTACCATATTTATAACATTTAACATCGGATCTATAACCGGTCCACCGGCGGAGTGGGCATAGGCGGTCGATCCAAGCGAGGTGGAGAAGATTATGCCGTCCCCTATCATCTCGAAGTTCTCCTTCCCGACGGTGATCACTAAATTAAAAATCTTGGAGATATCCCTCCTTGCTATCACGATCTCGTTCAAGGCGGGATGATAATCGTTGCACTTCAACCTTCTAACCTCTCTCATAAAGTATCTTTCGTTCTTCACATCTTCTATGTGCTCGATGAGCGTTAGGTATTCCGTGGTGCACAAAAACCCGACTCCCCCTGTCCTGACTGGAAGTATTGGAGATATAGCATATCTCGACGCCCATAGAAGCGTTCCATCACCTCCAAGTGTTATGATTATGCCATCCTTAAAATCTTCAAAACTACTTCCGCTTTCGCCTATCTTCTCTGCGGTGTTAATATCGTAAACGGCGTCGTGAAAATAATTTCCGAGATTCTTTGCCTTCTTCAGGTTTTCTCTATCCTGTTTCGCAACGATCATCACATTCATAGTATGTCAAATCGAAGATTTGTTTGCGAATGCCGACTGAAAATCGAACATTTTCAGTATCCCGAAAGTCGGTGTGATCTCCTGCTTATTTATTTTATGGGCACGATCGAGGGAGATGAATGAAAAAGAAAAAATTTGAGGGATATCAATCTCCGGAATCTTTAGAATATCACCCGGATAGAGGAATTAGTCCCTCCTACTCATCCATGAATTACAAAACACCTTTCGTGCTCTTAATCTCAACAATCCTATCATCTATTCCGGTCGCTTCGTCTAAACCGACACCAAATGCCTTGAAGATTGCTTCCGCCTTGTGATGATCGTTTTTTCCGTCAGCACTAACGTGGATTGTAATCCCAGCGTTCCTTGAAAAACTCTCAAAGAAATGTTCGATCATATTTGAAGAGACCGCACCGATCTTTTCTCCTCCAAATTCCGCGTTGAACTTAAAAAATCCCCTTCCATCGATATCCAACGCGATATCCGCGATAGATTCATCCATCGGTATCTTCGCATTGCCGAACCTTCTTATCTTCTTCTTATCCTTCAAAGCATCTTTAAACGCCATTCCAAGCGATATTCCCAAATCTTCGATCAGGTGGTGGTCATCCACTTCCAAGTCTCCTTCTGCCCTTATATTCAGATCGAAGAGGCCGTGTTTAGCAAAGGAGGATAAGAGATGATCGAAAAACCCCAAACCCGTTTTTATATCGCTTTTTCCGGAACCATCTATATCCAAAGATATCTCGATATCCGTCTCATTCGTCTTCCTATTCACCTTTGCCTTTCTCATTCTCTCTCCCTTATTCCCCTATATCAAGGGCGTCTTCCAGAGCAATCTTCCCCTTGTACAACGCAGAGCCTAAGATCACACCATCCACGCCCAATTTTTTGAGATATAATATCTCTGAGATACTTGAGATTCCACCGGCAACAATTAGAGAGGTGCATTTTGATCGTATTTAAAATCTTTTCTATCGGTGCGGGATCTATGCCTCTCATCTTTCCTTCCACATCGACGTTCGTATATAGAAATCTCTCCACGCCAAATTCTTCGAATTTTTTTGCCAGTTCTTCCGGTTTAAAATCGCTCCTCGTCTTCCAACCATTCAGGAGGACTTTGCCACCGCCACTGTCCAAAGAAACGATTATCCTCTCTCCTCCAAATTCTTCAACGAGACTTTTAACGATGTTAGGCTCTTTTATCGCTGCTGTGCCAATTATTATTCGTTCTACCCTCCTCAATAGGTCAGATGCGTCTTCCTTCCTTCTTATTCCCCCTCCCAGCTGGACTTTTACTGGCAGTTCCAAAATTTTTTCGATGATCTTAGAATTTCCCCTCTCCCCGCCAATCGCGCCGTCTAAATCTATCACATGAAGTACCTTTGCCCCCTTCTCAACCCATCTTTTGGCAACCTCGAAAGGGTCGTTCAAACTGATTATCTTCTTGGTAGGGTCTCCTCCAACAAGCTGGACGCACGCACCATCCTTTATATCCACCGCGGGGATCACCTCAAACATGGATCACCTCAAACATATTATATTTTCTCCTACAGACCTCTCTGGTAACTTCTATAAACCTCTTTCCATCCTTTACTCCCTCATAGTATTTCTTCTCTAACTCTCTCTTCAACGTCTTCTTCATATGGGTTTTGGAATATCTTTATCAAATCGAGGTACTATATGACCGAGATATTCCGTAAATCTATTGTCTTTATAAAAAACCCCTCATTCGCCGAAGATTGGATCTAAAAATTCATAAATGAGAAGCTTAAAACTTTAATATGTTATATGTTCAACCATAAATCTTGTTAAAATTGAAAGTTAGTAGAAATCCTTTGTATGTAAATTGATGAGGTACAGCAAGATAACCAAAAGTTATAAATATAGGAGAGCTCACCGTTAACCAAGCGGATAAAACATGTAACCAAGCGAGAGGTGGTGATTATTGGGACGAGTTTTAGTTATAGCAAGAAAATCAAGAGAACCTAAGGAGGAGATGTTATGAAAAAAGTTGGTATCGTAGAAGTAACTCAAAGCCCCGGTGCTGAGTCGAGTCTGAGCTTGATGGAGTTTACATATAAAACAGTGAAAGAGCTCCTTGATAAGGTGGGCATGAGAAGAGATGAGGTAGATACGTATGTGATGGCGTCATCAGATGTTTTGCATAGTGGCATGTCCTGTGCTAATTCCTTCGATATAGATGCTACCGGTGGATTCCTGAAGCCGTTCTCAAGAACGGAGGGGGATGCTATCACGGCATTTGTTTATGGTTGTATGCGTATCATGTCAGGTAACTATGATACAGCGCTGATTGTGGGACTCATCAAAGGATCTGAAAATGCAGATAACGACACGATAACAAGTTGTTTCGCTGACCCCTTTTACTCAAGACCCACTGGGATAAATGAGACTACAGCGGCGGCAATGCAGATGAGGCTTTATCTGCAACGCTATGGGATTACGGAAGAGCAATGTGCCAAGGTAGTGGTGAAGAATCTGGGTAATGCCCTCTTCAATCCTTATACCCATATAAAAAAGAGAGTAAGCGTCGAGGATGTTCTCGGGTCGGAGAGGATATGTGATCCCTTAAAGGCTATGGAGTGTGCACCGAAATCGGACGGTGTCTGTGCTATGCTTTTGGCCTCTGAAGAAAAAGCCAAGGAGTTAACAGACAAACCAGTTTGGTTTAAAGGCTGGGGTGCTTCTATGGATACATTTTATCTTGGAGATAGAGATTTGCTGGATACTCCGCTAAAGAGCGCGGCGGCAAGTGCCTATAAGATGGCTGGGATCAGCAATCCGAGAAAGGCTATTGACATGGCAGAAATATGCGAACCTTATGCCTTCCAGGAGCTTCTGTGGTGCGAGCAACTAGGACTTTGTGGTCAAGGGGAGGGTGGCAAGTTGATAGATAGTGGTGCAACACAGATGAATGGTTCGCTGCCTGTCAATCCTTCCGGCGGTGTTTTGGCGATGAATCCTTATGTGTCAAGAGGACTCTACCGTGTTGCCGAAGCTGCTCTACAGATCAAGGGCAAAGCCGGAGAACACCAGATAGATAAAAAAGTAAATACCGCATTAGCCCACGCAACTTACGGTTTTTGCGGGCAATGGCAGGGAGTGGTAATTTTAGGAAGTTAGGAGGTAATAAAATTTATAAAAGGGGGATTAGATTAAATGGCCGAAGAAAAAGAGAGACCAAGGACGATTGAGGCTGTGGGGACTGCTCCTTTTGAGATGGCATTGGGGCCAACGTGGACGAGATTTTTTGAAGGTATAAAAGAGGAGAAGATATTTGGTACCAGATGTAAGAAGTGTGGTAGGGTTCTTGTTCCTGCAAGACCATTTTGTCCTAGATGTTTCGAACCGATGGAGGAGTGGGTCGAGGTTGCTCAGGAAGGCACTATAGTTACTTGGAGCTATATCGATTATACTTATTTTGGATTGGAAGATGATATGATTCCAGTGGTACCAGCTACCATAAAGTTGGATGGAACTGATACTAGCTGGTGGGGTGTGATTGGCGGATTTGACATAAAGGATTTTGATTTGGTGGCCAAGAAAGTAAAGGTTGGTGGGAGAGTTAAGGCTGTATGGCGTAAAGAGAAAAGGGGTTGCGTGCAGGATATAGAATACTGGAAAGTTATCGAATGAAAATAAGGAGTGATTAAGATATGGGAAGAGCAGTTGGAATTATTGGAACAGGACAGACAAAGCATGGCAGAAGGGATGACGTAAGTTATCCTGACTTAGTTAGGGAAGCAGTAAACGCGGCATTTGAAGATGCTGGGATAACTCCAGAGGATATAGACGGCGTGGTTTTTGGCAGCATGCCCTCTATGATGGAAGGAATGGCATACAACCATTTCTACTTTGCCGATGCCATGCGCGCGGTGGGCAAGCCTATATTAAGGGCGGAGACCTGTGGTTCCACAGGGCAGTCTATAGCACATACAGGTGTCCACTGGGTTTCATCAGGAATGGCGGATATCGTCTTGGTTGTGGGCTCGGAAAAACAGCACGAAGGCGATGCCCAGGCAACGATGATGACAATACTTGAACCATTCTTGCAATTAAGTGCTGGTGGGGCTCCTGTAGCCTTTTCCATGCAGTCCCGTGAATGGATGGGGTACTATCACATCGCTGAGGAGAAGGCGAGGGAAGCGGCGGCAATAATATCGGTGGATTGTCATAACGCCGGAGCAAATAATCCATTGGCACACATCAGGAAAAGGTTCACGAAAGAAGAGGTTATGAACGCGCCAATTATCACCTATCCCGTTCGTTTGCTGGATGTTTGTCCCTCGTCGGACGGTGCTTGTGCCGTGATCTTTGCCTCGGAGGAGAAGGCTAAAAAGATCTGTGAAACTCCTGCTTGGGTCAAAGGTATGGGCTTCAGAGGTGAAGAATACTTTATCGGTGACAGCAGTAAGGCGGTGTGGCAAAGCGCTATCGAAGCGTCCCGGGAAGCTTATAAGCAGGCGGGCATCACCAACCCCAGAAAAGAGCTAGATGTGGCTGAGATATATAATCCCTTCAGCTACCAGGAATTGATGTTTTTGGAGTGTTTGGGACTGTGTCCTCTCGGAAAGGCCGCTGACTATGTCATTGATGGTGTATTTTCACCCGGTGGTGAGCTCTCCTGTGACCCTTCGGGTGGTGTTCTCTGTACCAATCCAATCGGTGCCACGGGGCTTATCAGGTTAGCTGAGGCAGCCATGCAAGTTACTGGCAAGGCCGGATCTCGTCAAATCGAAGGGGCAAAGCTAGCACTTTCTCATGCAATGGGAGGCGCAGAGCAATTTAATGGTGTAACGATAGTTGGTTCAGAACTATAGAGAGGGGGGTTAAATTAATGTCAGGGAAGTATAAATTAATTAAAGAGAAGTACAGGTTTGAGATAGAGGACTTTAAGTTCCCAGAAAAGGAATATAAGACAGGGAGGCATGATACAGTTCTTCCATATCACTGGGCTCTGGGAAAAACATGGACTAGGTTTTTCGATGGGTTGAGAGAGGAGAAGATACTCGGCACCAGATGTAAGAATTGTAACAAGGTTCTTGTTCCTGCAAGGACATTTTGTCCCAGATGTTATGAAGATATGGAGGAATGGGTTGAAGTTGGTCCAGAAGGCACCGTAGATACATGGTGTCTGGTCGATTACAAATATTATGGACAGATTAAGGAGCCTCCATATATAATAGCTCAAATACGCCTGGATGGAGCTGACTGTGGCCTGACACATTTCATTGGCGGATTTGATCTATCTGACCCCGATAAGGTGAGGGGAAAGATAAAGACTGGAACAAGGGTTAATGTCGTGTGGAGTAAGGAGAAACATGCTGATATTTATGATATCGCCTACTTTGAGCCCGTGAAATAATCCTGGCGCAAGGTATCTAAAAATATCTAAAAATTTGTATGATCGGAGGAAAAAAAGGTGAAA
>RXIL01000055.1 GCA_004212085.1 Candidatus Methanolliviera hydrocarbonicum | reverse complement strand
ACTCCTTGCCAGAAATGTCAGATACACTTTAAATGTGCAATTGGCGAGGGAGTGAAGGATTACGATTTGGAAGTGATAGATCTGGTCACTCTTGCGAGAAGGTGTTTAAAGTGAAAGGAAAGATGAGCGGTTCAGTCTTGATCATAGGTGGAGGAATCGCCGGGATGGCGGCATCTTTGGATCTGGCGGATATGGGTTACAAGACATATATCATCGAGAAGACGCCTTCGATCGGCGGAACGATGTCTCAACTTGACAAGACCTTTCCGACGCTGGACTGTGCAATGTGTACGATGGCACCAAGAATGGTGGATATATCAAGGCATCCAAACATCGAGATCATTCCGTATGCCGAGGTAGAAGAGGTGGACGGGGATATTGGAAACTTCAACGTGAAGATAAGAAAGATGATGAGCAGGGTGAACGATAATTGTATCGGTTGTGGCAGTTGCTCGGAAGTCTGTCCGGTTGAAGTTCCTAATGAATACGACGAGAGAAGTGGTCTGAGAAAGGCAATTTATTCTCCTTTCCCTCAGGCGGTTCCGAAGAGATACGTAATAGATACGGAACACTGTATAAGATGTTATAAGTGTGTGGAGGCGAGCGAGGGGAAGAATTGTATCGATTTCAGTATAAAAGACGAGATCATCGAGCTTGAGGTTGGTGCCATCATAGCTGTGCCTGGGTTCGATCTTTGGGATCCATCATTGAGACCAGAATTGGGGTATGGGGAATATCCAAATGTTCTGACAGGGATAGAGTTTGAACGCCTCATAAACGCTTCAGGGTTCACCGGCGGGGAGATCTATCGGTCTGATAATGAAAAAACCCCAAAGAAGATCGCTTTTATACAGTGTGTTGGGAGCAGAGATGTTAAAGCAGGACAGCCCTACTGCTCGAGGGTCTGCTGTATGTATGCGGTGAAGCAGTGCGTTCTCGTGAAGGATCATCATCCTGAGATCGATTGTGCGGTATTCTACATGGATTTGAGGGCATTCGGGAAGGGGCAGGAAGAGTTTTACAACCGGGCAAAGGATGAATACGGCATCAGGTTCATCAGGGGAAACCCAGGGGAGATATATCAGGCCGGAACCGATCTCGTCGTGAGATTTGAAGATACGACGGCGAGCGAACCTAAGGAAGAGAAGTTTGACATGGTAATCCTTGCAAATGCGATAAAGCCCAAGAATGAGATGTTGGCAGATATGCTCGGCGTGGAACTCGATGAAGACGGATTCGTGCAAGAGCAAGAGAACAATCCGATCTTGACCTCGAGGAAGGGGGTTTATGTCGCAGGTGTTGCACAGGCGCCGAGGGATATTACGGATACCGTTGCAACGTCAAGTGGTGCTGCAGCTTTGGCGGCAGCAGATCTGGCATCTGTCAGAGGAACCCAGGCGAAAGAAAAGGAATTCCCACCAGAATTTGACGTTTCAGGGCAGGAGCCGAGAATAGGCGTCTTTATCTGTCACTGTGGAACGAACATCGCATCAACGGTGAACGTAGAAGAAGTAAGAGATTATATCAAAACACTTCCAGACGTCGTATTCTGTGATGACGTGATGTATGCCTGTGCTGAAGATTCCTGTACGAGAATACCGGAGGTGATAAAAGAATACAAATTAAATAGATTCATCGTCGCCTCCTGCACGCCGAGAACGCACGAGCCATTATTCAGGGAAACATGCCAGGGTGCAGGCATGAACCCTTACCTCTTTGAGTTCGCAAACATAAGGGAGAACTGTTCATGGGTCCATCACAATTATCCAAAAGAAGCAACAGAGAAGGCAAAGGAGATAATCAGGGCTTCTGTGGCAAGGGCAAGATTACTGGAACCACAACAACCGGGCAAGATAAGGGTAACACAACGGGCAATGGTCATCGGCGGTGGCGTCTCGGGGATGGAGGCGGCATATCGGATCGCAAGACTCGGATTTGGAGTGGTCCTGGTGGAGAGAGAAAAAGAGTTGGGCGGTCTTTTGAGAAGAATGCACCACATGTTCCCCGATATGGATCCAAAGGAAATCTTAGATGAGAAGATAAGTAAGATCGAGGGAGAAGGAAAGATAGAGGTACATCTTGAGACAAAGATCGAGGGTTTAAGCGGATTTGTCGGAAACTTCGACGTGAAATTATCGGATGGGGCGGAGACGAAGGTCGGTGCGATCGTTATAGCGGCCGGATGTGATGAATGGAAACCAGACATCTATGGGTATGGACAGAAAGATGTCTATACACAACTCGAACTTCAGGAATTGATCGCAAACGACGGATTAAAAGATGGTGAAACGGTTGTGATGATTCAATGCGTCGGAAGCAGGGAGAAAGAGAGCAGGGAATATTGTTCGAGGGTCTGTTGCAGTGAGGCGATCAAGAACGCTCTCGATGTCAGGAAGAATTATCCAAATTCTGATATCTATATTCTCTATAGAGACATCAGAACGTTCGCGAAGGGAGCAGAGGAGATGTACAGGGATGCTGGTCTTAATAGGATACATTTCATAAGGTATGATATCGATGTGAAGAGACCAAATGTAGATAAGAATAACGTGGTGCATATCTATGATACCCTTCTTCAGGAGGATAAGGAGATAAAAGCGGATAAAGTGATCCTCTCTTCAGCCACAGTCCCAGGAGAGGGATTTGAAGAGTTATCAAAGATGTTTGTACTACCGCTCGGGCAGGACGGATTCTTTTTGGAGGCGCATTTGAAGCTCCGACCGTTGGACTTCACATCGGATGGTTTCTTCCTCTGTGGAACTGCACAGAGTCCAAAGGACTATATGGATAATATGGCACAGGCGGTTGGAGTATCCGCGAGGGTCGGGAGGCTTCTCGCAAAGAAGGAGATGGAGACAGAAGCAGCTATATCGGTCGTAAACGAAGAACTTTGCATAGGATGCGGAAGGTGCACGAAGGTATGTCCTTATGGCGCGGCGAACCTCGTTCAGAGAGGGTTTGGTGTCTTTAAAGCAAATGTCAATAGTGCTTTATGCAAGGGTTGTGGTGCATGTGCAGCAGAATGCCCCACCGGTGCGATGGAGGCGAGACACTTCAATGATGAGGAGCTGTATGCAGTGATCGATTCTATCCTTCAGGAGGTATGATATGTGGGCCGAAGAGAGAAAAGAAAATTTTGAGCCGAAGATAATCGCTTTCATCTGTAATTGGTGCACGTACGCGGCGGCGGACCTTGCAGGGGTTTCTAGAATTCAGTATCTTCCAAATGTGAGGATAATAAGGGTCATGTGCTCTGGAAGAGTCGATCCCTCTTTTATCGTGAGGGCGTTTTTGGAGGGGGCAGACGGCGTTCTCGTCTCGGGTTGTTGGCCAGGGGATTGCCATTACGTCTCTGGAAATGAAGAGGCAAAGCGAAGAATGGATTTTCTTGAGAAGATCTTGCCTATGGCAGGGGTAAACCCAAAGCGATTCAAATTGCAATGGGTCTCTGCATCCGAGGGGAAAGCGTGGGCCGAGAGCGTCGATTCGATGGTCGAGCAGGTGAAAGAGGCTTATGCAGAAGATAAGAAGAAGCTTGAGGGTTTAAAAAATATTCCAGCGGCAACGGCATAAGTTCAATAACCCTTTTATTCTCTTCATACGCTTACGTCAACTCATCTTAAAACGTCTAAAAACTCTATCCCCACAGAATAATAAAGAGAAGAAGATATAGAGAAAGATTGTCTTTTAATTAAATCTCGGTACCAAGAAGGAGAGAATCAGGGTGATGATGCCAGAAAATGATATATCAGGAACTTTTGGATTTGATAAGCCTCAAACATCATCGCGAGAATAAAAGAGTGAAATCTTTCTTCACCTGCCATCCGCCAAAAGAAACTCCTCGAGATCATCGAGGTCATAAAGCTCTTCGCAAGATTTGTCATTGAAGACGTATATGGGAGTAACTTCTGTCACTTCTCCGATATGCCCAACAAGACTCTTATTCCAAAATTCCTTGTAATCCTCCCACACCGCATCTATCTCGTCTACCTTGACGATCTTCCCATAGTTATCGAAGTGATAGTCGTATATCTGGGCGTATCCTTCAGTGTTGCCGATGACAGAGGCATGATAGCCGATAACCCCTTCTTCACCCTTGAAGCAGATTACTAAGACATACCATTTATCATCGGTCTCATCGATCAGCCAATCGTAACAGGTGAGCATGGAACACCTGAGTAGCGCCATATCCTCGCAATCACCCATCTTCTTCGCGAGCGTTCCACATGGAAGTTGCCAGTATTCCTTATTGAGATCGTAACTATATCTGACGTTCTCCCCCACCCAATAGTGAATCGAGCTGTATCCCCACCACTTATCGTCGCAGTCAGCAGTGATCTTCTTAACTTGCATCTCCACGAACAGATCATCGGGCGTGACGAATTCCTTCATATTATCAGAGCCCAAGCTCATTGGCGCCCGAGAATAGGGGAGAGAATAACCCGGCACCGGAAGTAATAGGAGGATCAAACAACCNAGAACGGCGATGAAGATTTTTTTTGGCATGATATACCCATCACGTNACTTTAACGGGAATGCTTCTAATACTTACCTTACTCTCTGCCTTTGGACTAGTATACTTTTTCATTAGCTCTCTATAAGCTTCTGGCATCGAAGTCTGCTTTTCCCCAACCAATAGAGTAAATGCGTAACAGACCGTGGGCCCAGGCGGTGCCACAAGGGGTAGATCTAATGTTTGATCTGTGTCGTTAACCCTCAGAAGTTTACTAGAAAGGCTACAAATAATATAATAGCGCTCTTCACCGTTAGTGTCCACTTCTATAAGTTCTCCGTACTCTAAATCCTCTTCTATCTCTTTTGGATTCATCTCTTCTAATTTTTCGGCGATAGTATACGAAACATCCTCATCTAAATACGCTTCAGATTTAGAAGCGCTCGATTCTTCCTCTCCTATAGTCGACTCTCCTATGATGAAAGCTGTTATACGTCCAGTGTATTCCTTTCCCTTCTCGCATCTGACGGTGGCTTTGACGTCAAATCTCTCATCTACCGCAACGGATTTTGGTATCTCAACGGTAAGTATCGTCTTAGACGCATCCTCCCCGGTCTTGGTTATCTTATTATAAGTTGGGGGTTGTGCCGTCACCTCGTAAGAATAGATACTCACCGCCAAAAGAACGAGAGCAAATATTGCCATAGATACGATGATTGAATTTTTTCTCATTTTTCATCTCCTTTTTTTATTGCTTTCGCCCCTCTTATCGCTCATTAATCATATAATATATATCTCATATAACTGTTTTCATAGCTATTTACTGTTTACCTGCGCATCCCAACCCCCTAAAGCTGACTGGATACAAGGTTTTAAAATATTTGTGTTAAAAAGAGAAGTCAACCGATAGAATGAAATATTGGAAACGCCATTGAAAGTTAATATGATACTAATTGAAGTAAATCTCAGATTCATTCGAAGAACGGCATCATCTCTTGGTGGAAGACCGCGGTGAATGTGCAGATCCCGAGGATCCCGATGAATATAGGTCCAATTTGTACGGTCATAGCGTCTTCTAGGTGCCTAAGAAAACAAGATTCAGCTTTATACGCAGTTTTGTCCCCCGTGGCAATGAATCTCAGCGAGGAGGAACTTGCGTTTTATGATTCTCTCGCAGCACTGTACCATATCTTCTGCGCCTTTTTGCCTCCGGCAATATCTGGTATCTAAAGGTAGATATACCACCCCCATCCCAAACTCCTCCGCACGTAAGGATAGTTGTACCCATATCCTCCAGTAACTTCCCCCACGGCTATTTGATCTCTGATTACCGGGAGAAAAAATTAAAATAGAGTAAGATACCATCAATTGAAGATGCATGCGGAAATGTTCCATTTTCACGGCACGAAATCGGAGATTATGTTGTCCTTACCCCTTCGGGGTGGGATCCCAAAAATCTCTGATTCTTGAGGACATCCCAAAAATCGAATATTTTTGCGGACAGAACCAGAGGTTTCTCATGAAGTCCGATATAGACATTAGGAATTACCTGATACCCACCGTGATTATATTCGCCGCATCGATCGTCGCTGGGATACTCTTCGCCTTCTTTTACCCCTCGTCGGACGGCATCATCCTCTCTTTTCAACAGATCTTTGAACCCCTTAGAAGTCTGCCAAAGTATAAATTAATGCCCATTATCTTTGGAAATAATCTTCTAACAAGCTTCTTAGCCATCGGATCCGGCATATTCTTTGGAATTTTTCCCATTTTTGTGTTAGTATTCAATGGAGTCATCCTTGGAAATCTCTCCTATCATGTTTATTTAGATAAAGGAATTCATTATATCCTTGCGGCGTTACTCCCGCATGGAATATTTGAACTTTCGGCGGTGATCCTTAGTTGTGCCATCGGGATAAGACTTGGAAATATCTTTTTGAACCGTCTGTTGGAGAAACCTGCTCCAGACTTAAAGCAGTCATTCATGAATAGCTTGAAGATCTTTATTCGCCTCGTAGTACCCCTGCTCTTGCTCGCCTCTGTCATAGAGGTCTGGATAACACCAATTATCGTAGGCTCTTAAAAGTATTCAAAAGTCCATAGCATCCGGTGAGCATCATATCACCATGTGGGGCTGCCATGTATGTCTTTATCTTTAACTTACCATCTTTTAAAAGCCTCCTTTTTGGCCCGGTTACAGCAATTATATCAATATTTTCAAATCCAACGACCTCTTTTATGTAGGCACCATGCCCCCCATCATCGAAAACCTCCTTGAAGGTCAATCTTCCATCGCAAAGTTTTTTGACAAATTTTTCCAGTTTTGTGGCTGTCAGAGATCTCGTGTGATGCTCAAAAATTCCAGATATCTTTTCTCCTGCAAGAATTGCCGCGAGCGTGTGCCCATTCCCAACATTTATTATCAATTTATTCTCTTTTTCTGATACGGTTTCATCTTCTAAGCACCCAAAGATAGCCGCAGGTCCAGTATCCATGAGTAGTGGCTCATATTTTCTTTCTTTAAGCATTTTTTGAAGAGAAGAAAGCCGTGTCAGATATTCCGGTACTTTCCCGGCGAAGACGAAATTATCCATTTCACCTCCATTCTTAAGAGATTCTTCTATCATCTTGAATCTAAATTCTCTGTCCGTGATTCCATCTTTGTGCCCGTGGTCCTGGACGGCAATGGCGATCTTCCTCTGCACACTAAAACGAAACTTCTCTCCTATCTCCTCTAAAAAATCTAAATCCACATCTTTAAGATCTATCCTGATCACATCATTCTTCTCAAAGTCTTTCCCGACTATCTTTATCCCCATCTTTTCAACGACGTTTAAATCGTCTCTAACCGTCATCGCGGCCTCTCTCGTGGCATAGACATCTGCCGATTTGAGATGCTCTCTTATGGCTTTTACAGAGGGACCTCCCCCCATCGTATAGCCCCTAAGAAAGATCTCTTTCCCTTTGGATCTCCTAATTCTTTCGGCTATCAAGCGCGTTTGAGAGGGAAGAACAAGCTTGATGTTATCCTCAATATCTTCCTCATCGTTGTAGAAAAGTATATCCTCTGTTCCATACCCAACATCAATCAACAGACATTTCATATCGTCTCCAGATAAGCATTTAGATCTTCATAAATGATATTCCCAACGATGATCGTGGCATATTTTCCCATCTCTTCTGCCTTATCCCTGTTATCAATTCCACCCCCGTAGAAGAGTTTCGCCTCTTTTAGGGAGTTGCTAACTGCCCTAACTATTCTCTCATCTCCATATATCCCGCTGTATTCAATATAAATGATGGGGAATTTGAAGAACTTTTCGGCCATCACTGCGTAGGCGACCGCCTCCTCCTCGTTCAGATCGCATCTTGATCCTGTCAATCTTCCGACAGATGAGTACTGATTCAAGACGATATACGCCTCTGGAACCACTTTATCCCATGGGATGTCAAAATTCTGCACCCACTCCTTATGAATACCGCATATCCATCTATGATCTTCGGTATTGATCACGGATGGGATGAATAGATAGTCGACATCTTTGAGGATATAATCCGGATAAGACGGTTCCTGAATCTTCGGCATGTCATAATCTCTGATCTTCTCCAATAAATTTAAGACCTTCTTCTTCGTGACCCCCATCGTCCCAGAGAGCATAACGGCATCTGTTCCGCTATTCATCACCGTCTTCACGATCTTTTCCGTGTTATCTTTATCTGGATCCAACTTAGTTATGTGTCTCCACTCGTTCAAACGCATTCTCTCTCTTCTATTAATCCTCTTTTACCCCCGTTTAGTCTTCAAAAAGCTTCGCTTTTTGATATGTCCTCAAGAATCAGAGATTCTTGGGATCCCACCCTGAAGGGGTGAGGACAACCAAATCTTCGATTTTTGAGCACTCCCCTCAACTAAAAACGCCGGGAGGGGGATTCGAACCCCCGTGTTCGCATGGAACACAGGATTAGCAATCCTGCGCCTTAACCAGGCTAGGCTATCCCGACCAAATCCCCTTTTCTTAAGGTTCATTTAAAAACTTTTTCATAAGAATATTTTTATCTGATCAGGCTAAGAATAGTATTTAAAAAGCTCCGCTTTTTTCACATGCAACCAAATCTCCGATTTGGTGTAGTCGTTGGTCTTTGACCAACGTATGCCAAAATTCCTTTCGGAATTTTGAGCACCGTGAAAATCAAAGATTTTCACATGCCAAAACTCTTCGAGTTTTGAGCACATAAAGAGAATAAGGTGTATTAAATATGAAGGATAAAATCTTTGCCCCATGGAGGATAGGATACATACAGGCGACAAAAGATGAAGGATGCATCTTATGCGACCTTCCGAGAGAAGAGAGAGACGAAGAAAACTTAATACTACACAGAGGCAAGAGCTCTTTTATTATCATGAACCGCTACCCTTACAATCCCGGGCACCTCATGATAGCCCCGTACAAACACGTGGGTGTAATAGAAGAATTGGATACAGATGAGATTTACGAGATCATTGATCTCTGTAAGTTGGCTATAAGGGCGATCAAGAGTTGTATGGAACCAGACGGTTTCAATATAGGTATGAACCTTGGACGAATTGCTGGTGCAGGGATAGACGATCACATACACCTCCATATCGTCCCGAGGTGGAGCGGAGATACAAACTTTATGCCTGTTTTGGCAGGCACAGATGTGATTCCGGAGGCGCTTGAGGAGACGTACAAAAAACTCAAAGAGGCATTGGAAAAATAAGTGAACTACCCCAATAAAAGAATGTTTCAGCTAATGAATTTAAACGCCATCTCCACAGCCTCCTTTGCAGAGTTGGCAACATAAGGTTTCGTCTTAAATCTTCCCACAATTTTAGGATCGGACAACATATCGGCGCATCCTCCGGTTCCTTTTATGACGATAGTCGGCTTTTTAATGTCCATTGAGAAAGACAACTCGTTCAAGGTGCCCCATCTGCCGCAGATACCGATCACCGCGTCGGCAGAGTTTATAATTAGATGATTTCTTGCAAGACCCAAACCCGTTGGAATCGCGATCTCTATAAAATCATTTGCCTCTTCTTTGCTTCCGGGAAGCATACCTATTACCAGACCCCCGTTTTTCTTTGCACCCCTTGATGCCGCTTCCATAACTCCATTTCTACCACCACATAGTAGAACCGCCGATTCTTCCATCGATATATAATATCCAACATCTTCTGCCACCCGCAACGCGTGCGTGGTGAGATTTTCATCACCGGAGTCACTTCCACAAATTGCTATAATTCTTCTCACTTGATCACACCTGCCCCTAACAAACTTCGGTTCCTCACACGACATAAAATTCTTACCTCTTCGTTAAGAAGTAGAGTAAAGTATAAATCTAACCCATCTTTAAAGTATATCGCTAAAAGATGAAAAATGAGTCAATATGAGGAGATTCTGAAGAAACAAGGACATCATTTAGTTGGACAAAACGAGCATTCAGCAGTCAAGTTGTGCCACTGGCTGAAAAAGAGCCTCAGAGATGAAGGTGAGTGTTACAAATCCAAATTTTATGGGATAGCGTCGCACAGATGCATCCAGATGACGCCATATATCGGTTGTAATCAGAACTGTATCATCTGTTGGAGACCAACTGGAATGAAGACATCTTTTGATGAGATGGATTCCCCAGAAGAGATCGTGGAAGCGTCTATAAAAGAGCAGAGAAGAATTTTAACTGGTTATAAAGGATCCTATCGTACAAACATGTCAAAATATGAGGGGGCTGTTGATCCCAAACATGCTGCTATAAGCCTCATAGGAGAACCGACGCTATATCCATATTTAGAAGATCTGATAGAAGAGTATGGAAAGAGGGGTTTGACCACATTCGTCGTATCCAACGGAACAAACCCTGAAGTGATAGAGGAGATAAATCCGACACAGCTCTACATCTCTCTAGAATCTTTTGAGGAGGAGATGTATAAAAAGATGTGCCGCCCGAATGAGAAAGATCTGTGGGAGAGGGTATTGGAATCGCTGGAAATACTTGGCAAAAAGAGATGCAGGACGGTTTTAAGGATAACACTTGTGAGGGGGTTGAATTTTGAAGCAGAAAGATTTATACCCTTGATAGAACTCGCATCTCCGGATTATATAGAGGTCAAATCTTATATGCACCTAGGTTATTCCAGACGTAGGCTTGAAAGAGACAGAATGCCGACTCACAGAGAAATAAAAGAATTTTCAAGGATATTAAACGGTAAAACAGATTATTCTATATTAGATGATGCAGAGATAAGCAGGGTCGTGCTTCTTTCAAAAGATAAAGGTGAAGACAGAATGATAAATTTTTGAACACTCTCTCGTCAGGAGAAACGCGAGTTTATGGAAGCGAGTATCGCGGCAAGGATGATCACGAGAACGATGACCAATCCAGGTTGCTTCAGGATGTTTCCCAATATTCCATAGCCCAACACGACCGGTATGACGATCTTTATCATCCATGTCCACCATCTCCCAATCTTAAAATCGCTAACCTCATTTATATACGACCTCAATTTATTTGCACCATAAACCCATCCAAAGATCATCACCTCCGCAAATCCTATCAGCGGAAGACCATATGTGGAGACAATCTCATCTACAAACCCTATATTTCCCGCGCTCAACGCAAACGGCAAACTCATCAAGCATCCAACTAGTGTCAAGATCAAAACCGTTTTTTCTCTGCTCATATTGAATTTCTCAATGATCGGGCCGGCAGTTGTTTCCAAGAGTGATACAGAGGAAGAGAGACCAGCGAATATCAGAAGTATGAAGAATAATATCGAGAATATTATAGAGAAGGGCAGGATGTTCAAGACCGCGGGGAATGTAATAAACGCAAGTGCCGTTCCCTCTTCTATCAGATCGGTGATCGGCATTCCACTCACAAAGGACATGTGCCCCAGTGTGGAGAATATCGCAAATCCCGCGAGTAAAGAGAATCCGCAGTTGGCAAGTGCGATGATTGATGCATTCTTTGCCACATCCGAATTTTTAGGTTGATAAGACGCGTACGTTATCATCGTGCCGAATGCGAGGCTCAGCGAGAAGAATACCTGTCCACACGCGTTCATCCAGATATTTGGATCCAATAAACTGCTGAAATCTGGCTTCAAATACCACCTCAGTCCGCTTGAAGCACCTTCCAACGTTAGACTTCCCACAACCATCATAATGACGATGATCCACAGAGCGGGAACGAAAAATTTATTCGTCTTCTCCAAACCATCTTCTACGCCAGCACGAACGATTATAAAGTTTATTGCCCATACGATAAGCATTGCGATCAGAGGGTAGTAGCTTCCCAAGAATTGTCCGAAGAAAAGATTCGGCTCTCTTCCCCACGCGAGTGTGAAGGAATATCCAAGATAGGAGAGTGCCCATCCAAGTATGACGATATAGTAGGTTAAGACGATGAACCCATTTATGGCTGCCCACCAACCGAGAAATTCGCTCTCCCTAACTGTTTTTTTTATTGCCAACGGTGTGGTGGCCCCCGTCTTACCACCAACCCCAAGCTCCAGCATCATCATCGGTATTCCTATTAAGAATAGTGCAAGAAAATAAGGTACGAGAAATGCGCCTCCGCCATTCTCATAGACCATATATGGAAATCTCCAGATATTCCCAAGACCTATCGCTGCCCCAATGGCGGCAAGTATGAAACCAGTTCTTGTGGTCCATCCTCCTCCCATACTCTTTGTCACCATCCTTTTACCAATAACCGTTTCCTTTTTATATTACTTATGGCTATTGTTGATGGAGGGCCCGTAGCTTAGTGGTCGGAGCTCTCGGCTCATAACCGAGTGGTCGCCGGTTCAAATCCGGTCGGGCCCACCTCTTTTTAGTATGATTCCAAAGAGTATCCCGACCAAAAGCCCGCTCAGATGTGCCATATATGCGACCCCGGGTTGGATCATCAAGAGATTTATAATCACAAATAGAGGAATCAAATAGATAATCTTTATTGGGATCGGAAAGGGGATGATGTATATTCTCATATATGGTGCAAGAATCGCCAAACACGCCAATATTCCATATATTGCTCCACTAGCACCGATCACTCCATAAGATGACAGAAGAATATGACCGAAGCCGGCAAACATTCCTGATAGAAGGTATATGCTCAAGAANTTTCTTCCGCCGATCCTCCTCTCGAGTTCAGGTCCTATAAAGAAGAGGGCAAGTATGTTAAAGAGGAGATGGGCAAAGCCGNCGTGAAGGAACATGTGTGTCAAGATCGTCCAGTAGTGGTGCTGGACAAAGAAGGAATAACCGCTCAATGCAAAGAATCCCGTGTAGCCGGGTATTATTAACTGTAATATTGCAGAAATTAGGCATGCTGCAATAATGAGGGTAGAATAAGATGTGTATATCCTCCTTCTTGGCTTATATTCCCACTCCACCGTTATAATCTCCCTACAATGTTTTAATTACCTTTTCAAGTTCTTCGACTCTCTTATCAAGTTTCTCTATGATCTCCGTGTTATCCTCGCTTTCCAGATCGGCACCGCAGACGGGGCAGGTGAAATAGTTAGCGCTCGCGTAATCGAAGGTATATCTTCCGCAGGGAATATCAGACGAACAGACGTAAAAAACGTTCTCTTTTTCAAAATCAAGTCTTTCTTTAAGATTTTTATATAAACGCCTCAATTCACTCTTAAGATTCGTCTCGGCGTTTTCCAAATCAACCTTCCAATAGTATGTGAGCCAACCGCTCTCTTTTTCCCTCTGTTTTCTATAGTGTGCGATATTTTTCTCATGTAGTATAAAAAGAATTTTTCTTATCATGTTGAGACCGTACCCGCTCTTCTCCGCCAGATCTATATCAGTCACCTCTTCTGGCATCGCCTCAATGACTATTACGCCGTCTTCTCCTACGATCTTTTTTAGATAGCTTTTAACGATCTCATCCTCTATCTTAACCAAAGATACACCCCTACAGATATTTTGGAAGTGCCCTCTCATATATCTCTCCTATCTTATTTAATACAATCTCCCTCGATGCTCCAGTCGCAAGTATCGTTGTTATCGGTTTCCCCTCCAATATCCTCTTCCCGATTGGTGGAATATCTACAAATCCCTCTTCCGTTATAATCTTCTTTACCTCTACGTCTCTCTTCGCGAAGATGATCGCCTTTCCGGAGAAATTCTTTATCTCTGGTTCATCCGGCAGTTCTCCAAATATTGATTTTATGTGGGTGTCAAAGACGTTTAATCCCGTAGAAAGCTCTATGGTATCTAAACTTCCGCACAACCTGGGATTTACTTCTATGACGAAGATCTCATCCCTTTTTACGATAAAATCCACCCCGTTGAAACCTCTCAAGTTTAGATCCGAGGCGAGCTGTGAGGCGATCTTCTCCATCTCTCCCGCCTTTTTACCCGCATATGGAACGATGTTCCCGCAATAGGCGAAATCACTCGGGGAATTTAGAAATTTTTCTCCTATGAGTTGTTCATTCGCCGTCAAAGATATGGCATTCTCTCCGTCTGAAACCGATGAGACGCTCGTCGATCTTCCTTTGATATATTCCTGGAAGAAGAAACCATCATGATATTCTGGAAGATCCTTCTCACTAAGGATCAACCTGTTCTTTATCCCCCCACCCCCCCTTATGGGCTTCATGACCGCGGGAAATTTTATCCGGTCATCATATATTTCGGGATGTCTATATCCAAGCTCTCCCAATATTTCTGCCAGTTTTAACTTATCTCCAACTTCAGCCATCTTTTCTGAACTATTCCCCAAAATTTTATCCCGCACACTTCGCGGAAGATCAAAATTTTCAAAGTGAGAGCCTATGACAAGATGGTCAAATTCCATTCTCTTCAACTCTTCTCTTATATCTTCATCTTCTCTTATTGTGATATGATCTTTATCGCATTCCAATGTATCCACATCATCGAAAAAATCGATTGAAATAACATTGTATCCTGCCCTTCTGGCAGAGCAGACGATGTGTCGAACATCCGACCCCAAGATAAGGATTTTATCTTCTTTCAATTAATTCTATCTCCCTTTTTACAAATGAGAAAGAGTAAAGCGGTACCGAAGAGGTTGATCATTCCCACTGCATAAAACACCTCTTTTATTCCAAAAGAATCCAATATCACGCCGGATATCAAGGGTCCAACGATCATCCCCACACCCATCGCCATATCTATCCGTCCCATTGTGGTACCCATGCCACAATCTCTTCCCACCTCTGCGGCGGCACTCATACTCGCCGGCGTGGTCAATGCGTTTCCCATCCCAACAGATAAGTTCAATATCAACAACTCTAAAAAATTCTTGGAAAAGGGAATAAATAACAGGAAAAGGGCGTAAATAAAACTTCCGGTGATGATCAAACCCAGCTTAGACGTTTTATCTGCCGTCAAGCCAGAGGGATACTGCAATAAAAAAGTTAGAATGATATTTGAAGTGAAGATCAGCCCGATCAAGGAAGCTGAAAGATTTAAAGTACGATACGCAAAGATCGGCAGAAATGCGATGAGCGTTCCCCTCCCCAAAGAATTTAAAAATCCGAAGATGCTCAAGGTGAGCGTGCTCATATCGCTCAAAGATCCTTTGGTAGAATTATCTCCCCGGGGAGCACTTTTCATATTGGGTAGGAATAAGAAGACCAAGATGAGGGCAATAAGGAAGAGAATCTCCATCGAATAAAAGATATAATCCATCCCAAAGCGATCTTTTATCACCCCTCCGATGACGGGGCCGATGCCCATTCCTAAAAAGAGAGATATCGAGAAGAGCCCCATATACTTGCCCTCTTCTCCCGTTGGAGAGATGTCCCCGACAGAGGCTATGGCAACCGGAACGATAAAAGCTGAAGAGAAGCCGTGTATCAATCTTATAAGGGACAAACCGTATAAACTGGTTGCATAAAGGTAACCAAATGGAACGATAGAGTATATAAGTAATCCTGCCATTAAAACTTTTTTTCTCCCCTTGAGATCCGACATCCTCCCCACGGGGGATGCGGATATGATCCTTGCGAGGGAGAAACCCGAGAAGATTATGGCGAGCCATATCCCCGTCGCATTAAATTTGGGTGAGGTAGAGTAGATGGAGATTAAGGGGGAGAGTATTCCCATACCAAGCATCGTTGCAAATATGCTCAGAAACAATGCAAAAAGCGGTCTGCTCTTCATCACTCTTTTGATATTCAGGTGATGTTAATAAGTTTTTATGAGATGTATAACTGATTAAAGATAGTAATAAAAACATCAATAGTATTTATGGTAGAATTAATATTTATTATAATAATATAATACAATCTGATAGAGTTGTTATGAATATAATAAGTCAACGAGACATCTAACTGATTGAGGGTGGCAAAATAAACATTTATATGGGAGATCCGCGCTGCTATAATAACAAAAGCCATAAAGATGACGAAGCAACGGGCGGTATGATGAATAGGGCAAAGAAATTTTTTTGGAATATTGTATCAAAGGGTGTTTCTCTGCCAGATTACAAGATTACCGAATATACCCCGATCGAGACGATAAATATTCCAGATATCGTGGTGATACATCTACAGCAACACATAGGCGCTCCTAATTACCCCCTCGTTAAAGTTGGGGAGGAAGTTAAGGTGGGACAGAAGATAGGGGATTCTAAGAGTTTTGTCTCTGCCCCTGTTCATGCAAGCATCTCAGGTACCGTTTTAGCGATTAAAAAAGAGATCCACCCGTCTCTTGGGCGTGGAAGCACGGCTATTTTGATAAGATCAGACGGCAAGGACCAATGGGTCAAGGGCGAGAAGATTAGGGATTTATCGGAGAAGACGAAAGAAGATCTTATCAAGATAATTCGAGAGGCTGGGGTCGTTGGTCTCGGTGGGGCGGCCTTCCCTACGTCCGTAAAACTCTCTCCCANGGATAAAATTGATACGCTGATCATAAATGGGTGTGAATGTGAACCATACATTACCGCAGATCATCGATCGATGNTCGAGAATGGAGAGAGAATAATAAAAGGTGCAGAGATCTTTANGAATATTCTTGGCGCCGAAAGAACAATCATAGCCATAGAGGCCAACAAGCCGGATGCCATAGCCAAGATGGAAGACCTGGTAGATAAATTCGGAATGGAAAAGATGAGCATCTCGAAGCTAAAAACCAGGTATCCCCAGGGATTTGAGAAGATGCTCATAAAGACGGTGCTCAACCGTGAAGTGCCATTGAAAGTCGATGGGAGACCGGGATTACCCGCCAATGTGGGCGTCGTCGTTCAGAACGTAGGCACCGCAAAGGCTGCGTACGATGCGGTTTATGAGGGCAAACCCTTGGTGGAGAGGGTTTTAACCGTTACGGGCGGTGTAAAAGAGCCAAAAAATCTATTAATCAGGGTCGGGACGAGATTTTCCTCGCTGATCGAAGCTTGTGGCGGTTTCAGAGATGAACCAGGTAAGATGATAATGGGTGGCCCTATGATGGGGCTCTGCCAAATTAACCCAAGAACGCCTACGATAAAGGGGACTAACTGCCTTCTGGTTCTTGGAAAAGAGACGGTGAAGGAAGAAGAGGAGACTCTCTGTATAAGATGCGGGAGTTGTGTTGAGGTCTGCCCGGTGAATCTGATACCAACCGATCTGGCGAGATATGCGAGAAATAGGAGGTTTGACCTCTGCGAAGAGAATTACATAGGCGCCTGCATGGGCTGTGGAGCTTGTTCTTATGTCTGTCCATCGAAGATACCAATAGCGCAGCTCATCGGCTGGGCAAAAGATGAAGTGGGGAGAAGAAAAAATGNNTGAAGATCTCAACGAGAANGATGAAGGATTCATTGTATCTGCAAGCCCGCATATAAGAAAAGATATCTCTGTAGAAAAGATTATGTATCTGGTGATTCTGGCGCTTATGCCTACAACGGTCGCTGGAATATATTTTTTCGGTTATCATGCCCTTTTTATCATAATTTTAAGCGTTCTTTCGGCGTTGATCACAGAATTTTTGATCCTGAAGGTGAGAAAGAAGGAATTTCGCATGGACGGCAGCGCTATTATCACAGGTCTCCTTTTGGCGCTCGTCTTGCCTCCAACAGTTCCATGGTGGGTGCCAGTCGTTGGCGCCGTCTTTGCCATCGCGATCGGGAAACAGGTTTTCGGTGGTCTTGGGCAGAACATATTCAATCCCGCCCTCGTGGGCAGGGCATTTTTGATGGCTTGCTGGCCGGTTCTGCTGACGACATGGATAGTACCCTTTGGTGGAGCAGATGCCATCACGGCCGCCACCCCGCTGGGTGCTCTAAAACTCGAACATATTACCACACCTTCCATACAACTATTCTTAGGGAACGTCGGAGGATGTATAGGCGAGACCTCCGCGATCGCGATACTGATAGGTGCTTCTATCCTTTTGACTCTCAAAATAATAGACTGGAGAATTCCCTTGAGCTATATCGGCACGGTATTCCTTTTAATGTTCTTCTTGGGACAGGATCCGATATTTCATGTACTCGCAGGAGGATTAATGCTCGGAGCCTTCTTTATGGCAACAGATTACGTGACGGGCCCTATTACCAGGTGGGGGAGGGTGATATTTGGAATAGGTGCTGGGGTCTTCGTCGTGGTCTTCAGGTTGTGGGGCGGGATGCCGGGAGGGGTGTGCTATTCGATCTTGCTGATGAACGAATTTACTCCGTTAATAGATAGATATGTCAAGCCAAGTCCGTTGGGCTGGGGGAAAAAAGAGAGAAAGATTGCAGAGGGTTCTAAATGATTGCACAAGGAGATTTTTAAATGAAGGAGAGTTGGAAGAGGGTTATCGTTCTCACCTCGATCGTGGCAATCTCCGTAGTGGTGCTCTCCTCTATCTATAATATCACAGAGCCTGAGATCGCCAAACAGAAGGAGATCAAATTTGAAGAGATGCTTCAAAGCATCTTCCCATTGGCAACGGATTACTCCGGAAAAGAAGGTATCTATGAGATCTATTCAGATAATAAACGCGTTGGATACGCATTAATGGCGAATGGAAAGGGTTATGGTGGAGATATTGAAATTCTGGTTGGAGTCAACGAGGATAAAACGATAAAAGGTATAAAGATCCTGAAACAGACCGAGACGCCTGGATTGGGCGCAAAAATAACGGAAAGATGGTTCACCGACCAATTCAGTGGTAAACCGATAGGAGATATCAGATTAAAGAAGGATGATGGGAAGATAGACGCCATAACCGGTGCAACGATAAGCTCCAGCGCCGCCGTTGATACCGTCTATGAGGGATACATGGAAAAGATCAAAATGATGGAGGAAAAATGATTAAGGATTTTACGAACGGGATAGTGAAGGTGAACCCAATCTTCGTGCTCGCACTCGGTCTTTGCCCGGCTTTGGCGATAAGCACATCCATAGATAACGCGATTGGCATGGGGGCATCTGTGATATTCGTTTTACTCTTCTCCAATCTGATGATATCTCTGCTTAGAAATGTGATACCCAAGGAGGTGAGAATTCCCTGCTTCATCGTCATCATCGCGACGTTCGTGACGATCGTCTCTTTAGCTCTTCAAGCATATCTACCGGCATTGAACGAGTCGTTGGGGATATATGTACCATTGATCGTGGTAAATTGTATCATCCTTGGGCGGGCGGAGGCGTTCGCCTCGAAGAATCCTGTCTCACGTTCTGTTCTCGATGCGCTTGGTATAGGGTTGGGTTTCACGCTTTCATTGATAATAATCTCGATCATCAGAGAACTTTTGGGAACCGGGGGCATCTCCGTCTTTGGATATGGTGTTACACTTCCCTTCTCACCTGCAACATTTTTTATCATGCCGGCCGGAGCATTTTTGGTGATAGGACTTCTTCTCGGATTGTTTAAGAGGGTGGGGGTGATAAGGTGAATGAATTGTTAGCACTATTCATCAAGTATGCACTCGTCAATAATTTCATACTTACCATGTTCCTCGGGCTCTGCCCCTTCTTCGGGGTTTCCAAAAGACTTGGAGATGCCCTAAGCATGGGCATTGCGGTAACATTCGTCATGCTCTCCGCATCCGTGATAACGTGGCTAATCGCACACTTCCTCTTGATACCGTTTAACATTCAATATATGGAGATCGTCGTCTTCATCTTGGTGATTGCTTCCTTCGTTCAGTTGATCGAGATGTTCATAAGAAAGACGAGCGTCTCACTTTATAGGGCTCTCGGCATTTATCTACCACTGATAACGACGAACTGCGCAATTTTGGGGATAGCAGAGATCAATTTCAGGGAAGGTTTCTCATTATTGGGAAGTGTCGCAAGTTCGTTGGGTGCAGGAGTGGGTTTCATCCTGGCTCTTGCTATAATGTCTGGAATGAGGGAGAGGTTGGAAATTTCTGCTGTACCTGAATCTTTCGAGGGATTACCGATCGCATTCATCACTGCTTCTCTGCTCAGTCTATCTTTCATCGTCTTTAGGGGGATTGGGTTGTGATAGAGATAATATCTGTTACGGCCATAGGTTTGATCTTCGGGTTGGTACTTAGCATCGCGGCGGATAGATTCAGGGTGGAAGTTGATGAAAGGCTGGAGAATACGATCGGGGTACTGCCGGGTGCGAACTGCGGGGCTTGCGGATTTATGGGGTGTTCCGCTTTTGCAGAAGCGCTCATAAAAGACCCTTTGATTGCAAACAGATGTGCACAGACGTATACGGATGAAGATAAGTTGATAGAGCTCTCTGATATATTAGGTGTGGAGGCGGGTAAGAAGGAAGAGGCAGTTGTGATCTGCGACGGGGGAAAGCGTTGTGAGGACAAGTTTCAGTATTATGGGGGATATTCCTGCCAGCTTGCCGATCGCTTGTTTCAGGGAAATAAGGCGTGCGAGTATGGGTGCCTGGGCTTCGGAGATTGTGTGGAGGTCTGTCCGACCAAGGCGATAGAGATGAATGAAGATGAGATGCTGCCAGAGATCAATGGGGATAGATGCACTGGATGCGGCGCATGTGCAGATGTATGCCCGAGGAATATCATAAAGATTATACCAAAAGAGTCTCTGGTATATCTAACATGCAATAATTCTTTTGATTGGGAGGAACCTTTAGCAGATTTCATCTTCTCTATAAAAGATAAAGGTGAATTCTCGGCAGATTTTACTGGAACGAGGATCTATGAAGATGGCAAATGGAAGAATTTGTCGGTATGTGGAAGATGTTTGAAGTGTTTGGATGCGTGTCAGAGAGATGCACTCGTCTTTGAGCTCAAGGGGGGAAAAGGATATATAACAAAGACGGCACAGGGCGAGGTAAGAGTTGAAGAGGATATGTGTATTCGCTGTTCAAAGTGCGAAGCCGTCTGCCCCGAAGATATAATAAAAGTTAAAAAACCGCTGGATGGCAGCTTTAATATCGATCAAAAAAGATGCATCGAGTGTGGAAATTGTATAGATCTCTGCCCCTCCAAGAACCTATCTCTTACGGAGGAAGATGGGCCAATTGCTTTCGGTGATTACTGTATATATTGTGGACTGTGCGAGGCGGCATGTCCAACTGGGGCAATAAAAGTGGAGGTGAACGCAAAAGACGCCGTGGGGATAGAGAGGATCAATACGATATGCCAGAATATCTGCAGGAAATGTAAAAGATGTATCGATGCCTGCGAGAACGGGGCAATAATCTGGGATGAAGAATCAAACCTACCGAGGATACTGGCTGAAAAATGTGTCGAATGCGACGATTATGCGTGTGTGGATACCTGTCCGATTGGGATCATACGAAAGAAAGTTGAACCCCGTATTACCGAAATTTTGCCGATTTAAATTCTCTATTTGGATCTCATTCCGAGCACGATCAATAATACACCGAGTATCAAGAGTATTACGGGAAAAACGGAGAAAACAAATCCCATCGGCATATGCCTATGCCAAGATAAATTCCACCAGTTAAACCAAGAGAAATATTTGAAAAAAACAAAAGCAAAGAGCAGAGCTCCAATTATGACCAATACCGATCTCGTCTTATCCTCTTTACGATCATCGGTCTTTACGTCAACATCTATCACTTCTCCTTCCACTTCCACTTCCACTTCTGAAGACTCGATCTTTTCTGGCTCTTCCGGAACTATGATCCATAGCAGTATGTAGGCGATGATGCCTGGTGCAAAACCGGTAAACACCGTTATTATAACCCATAAAACTCGTATAAGCGTCGGATCTAAGTCAAAATATTCCCCAATCCCGCTACACACGCCACCGAGCTTCTTATCTGTTCTCGATCTATACAATCTCTTCTGCATTTTTGCCACTTATATGCCCTTTATCTTTATCGAACCTGCATCCGTCTTAAGTTTAATTCTGTATCTTCCAGACCCAATAACGCCCACGATCTTATGCTCAACTATTCCTCTCGTCTCCATCTCCAATGGAAGATCGCAGTATATACTGCCGACGTCGTTCTCCGCGTCTATATTCACATCGCTATCTTTCGGTATCTTAACCGTTATCGAACCTGTGTCCGTCTTCAGATCCATATCACAGCACTTTTTCAGGTGAAGATTGATGGATCCTACATCTGTCTCTGCAATAATCTCGNAGGCATTGGTATCATAAATTGCTATCGCACCTGCATCTGTCTCTAAATCTATATTTCTGGCGTTCAAATTGGATATATCGATCGAGCATACATCGCTCTCTGCGTCTATGTCGATTACGAGATCGTTTGGAATTTTTATGTTATAATATACTTTTGCCTTTGAAGGATAGATCAGATGGCGAGGCGTTTTGGTAGAGACGACGATCGTATCATCATCATACCCCATATCCCCCTTTATTTTGTCTATAGAACTAAAAGACACGTGTTTTTCGGCTCTTATCTTCACGGCATCCCCGTCGTATCCCTCTATATCTATCATCCCAACGGGATCTTCTATTTTTAACTTTATGAGGCCGGATCTCGGCTCAAAATCTTTTTCAATCGTTTTAATGGACCCGCTGGGATGGGTGTCATCATCGGAATAAATATTACCGTCCAAAAAGCCGACAAAATTGAGAGTTATCAGCAGAATGCTCATTACGACCAGAATGATACCTATACAGATGGCCAATCTTTTCATCTATAGAATAATTTTCTTTATCTCTATAAAAAGTTCCGGTCTTCGCCAACGCAAGCGAGCTAAAGCTCAGATCCTCTTTTCTAACAGGAGCAGGCTAAAATTCATACCTTCCAATTCCGGCTGAACGATAGATCGTTCCATCTTCTTCTATCACCAGCGCCTCTACACCCTCGATGGAATCGATAAGTTCGATGCCTTCTCTTGCCTCCATCACAAAGATCGACGTTGCGAGCGCATCAGTATCTGTGCAACTCTTTGCGATGACCGTTGCACTCATACAGTCATCCGCGGGGTATCCTGTTCTTGGGTCGATGATGTGATGAACCTTCTTATCCGGATCAAAGTATCGTTCGTAATTTCCAGATGTTGCGATACACCCGTTTGAGATCTTAAATCTGGTTATACATTCGTTCGGATCTCTTGGATTTGCAAGCCCTATCGTCCATCCTTCACCGATTGTGCCCATATCTCCGCCAATATCCACAAGTGCCCTTTTTATTCCATCTTCTCTTAAGATGTTTAATGCCTGATCGACGGCGTAACCCTTTGCGATTCCGCCGAGATCCACAGATGCACCATTTAAGAGAAGAATTCCGTCATTGTTCATGATTATATTTTCATTGTCAACATGCTTCAGCATCCCATTCACCTTTTCATCTTGAATAGAAGGATCTTCTTTCCAAAGACCCCTTTTCCATAGCTCTAAAAGGGGGTGGACGGTCACGTCAAAACTGCCCCTGCTCAACTCAGAGTAATAAATTGATCGAGAGAGGAGATAACGCACCTCTTGGGTAAGTTCTTCTTTGTTGAGATAACCATCTTCATTAAGTCTATATATCTCACTTTTCGGGTCGTAAAAGGATGTGATCTTCTCCACGCGTTCGATCTTGGAGAAGACATCGTCTAAAACGTTCTTCATTTTATCTTTCTCATAAAAATTGCCATAGACGGTTACCGTTGCAAAGGTGTCCATAACAGAGCGAGTCTCCTCAAATTTTCTCGGAACCTCAAAAGAATACGTTGCCAAGATGATCGATAAACATACGAGCGATATTGCGATCAAATATTTCTTCTTCATCTCCATGTGAAATCCTCTTTTACGGATCAAAGATCTTTAAACATGCTCTCTGTCTCTCACAACGATAAAAACTTTATCGAAGACACGCCCCCATCTTTCGTATAGAAGAAGTTAAGTGAAGCGGTGATTTTAAGTAATACAAACCCCTTTTCCGTAGAGGATGCGAGATGAAAACACTACATAAAGTGATAATTGGTGATTCAAGACAAATGAAAGAGATTCCTGATGAATCGGTCCATCTCATTATCACTTCTCCTCCGTATTGGCAGCTGAAAGATTATGGAAATAGAAAGCAGATAGGATTCAATGATAGTTATGAGGATTACATCAACAACCTAAGTTTGGTTTGGAACGAATGTCAAAGAATTTTACGTGAAGGTTGTCGTTTGTGCATCAATATAGGCGATCAATTTGCTCGCTCTGTCTATTATGGAAGATATAAAGTTATTCCAATAAGAACAGAGGTAATAAAGTTTTGCGAAAGTGTAGGTTTCGATTATATGGGTGCTATCATATGGCAGAAAGTAACAACAACTCATACCACAGGTGGAGCCACGGTAATGGGATCTTATCCATTTCCTAGAAATGGGATACTAAAGATTGATTATGAATTCATTTTAATCTTTAAGAAATATGGAAATTCTCCAAAAGTGAGTGGGGAAATTAAAGAGCAATCAAAATTAACTAATGAAGAATGGAATCAATACTTTACCGGGCACTGGAATTTTTCAGGTGAAAAACAGGATAAACATTTAGCGATGTTTCCAGAAGAATTGCCGAGACGCCTCATCAAAATGTTCAGTTTTGTTGGTGATACTGTCCTTGACCCCTTCCTTGGCAGTGGAACAACATCGTTGGCGGCAAAAAATCTAAATAGAAACTCTACTGGGTACGAAATAAATGAAGATTTTCTACCCATCATAAAAGATAAACTTGGAGTGCAACAAAGTACTATTTTTCAAGATGTAACTTTTGAGATAATCAGGCAAGAGGAACCAAGAATAGATTTCAAAGAAGAGATTAAAAAACTACCTTATATTTTTGAGGACCCTATAAAATTTGATAAGAAAGTTGACCCTCGAAAATTGAGATTCGGTTCAAAAATAGATAATTCTTATTCGAAGAGAGACATATTATATGGTGAAAAAAAAACAATCTCGCCAGAAATCTTAATTTTAGATAATGGATTAAAAATTAGGTTATTAGGTGTAAAAGAGGTTCCGGGAAAG
>RXIL01000019.1 GCA_004212085.1 Candidatus Methanolliviera hydrocarbonicum | reverse complement strand
GGAGCCGAATACTTATCTGATCTGATCCTCGATTAGAAGGGGCTCAAATCTGTATTTCTCTCGGTTGTAGTATTTAGATAGCTCATCAAAGATTTCTCTATCACCGAAGAAATATTTGAAGCACCATAGACTTCCTATCTTGAAAATATTGATTTTTATCCGCCTACGCACACAGTTTTTTCACATTATTACCTTAATACTTTTTCTAATGTCTCCAAACTTCTTATTAAGTCGAACGGATAGATCTTGGGCAGTGTCAACTCAAACAGGCGGAGAAATTAGGTGCATAGAGGTAAGGAGGAGAGAGGAAAAATAGAAAAGCTCTTTAGATAATCTTTAAATATCTTAAGAGTAAAAGTTACACATGGAGATGAAATTAAAGGTCCTGACGACTTCGTCATAGGGCGCAGACGAATCTTTGATTCGTCGTGCTCGAACGGAGTTCGGCATGCCAAAAACTTCGTTTTTGAGCACCGTGAAAATCTTTGATTTTCACATGCAACGAAATCTTCATTTTTAGAGATGTCGAGAGGGGATTTGCGAAGATATGGAGATGGCTGGAAGGATCGTTTAAAAAATTATCAGTTCCATCTTCTGAGAGAAAAATTTAAAGAGATAGATCATTAATCGAAAGTCCTATCGAAGGTTAGGGCATGGAAGTGAAGTGCTCAAAAATCTCCGATTTTTGGCATTGCGAAAATGGAACATTTTCAACTAAAACCAGAGGTTTTCATGGAGAGTATTTTAGAGAGGGATATAAATAAGGAAGTGAAATCGTCATACTTAGATTATGCGATGAGTGTAATCGTATCTAGGGCTATACCAGACGTTAAGGACGGATTAAAACCTGTACAGCGTCGAATTCTCTACGCGATGCACGAGGCGTCCCTAATTCACAATAAACCACACAAGAAATCCGCGAGGGTCGTCGGTGACGTTCTCGGCAAATATCATCCGCACGGAGATTCTTCTGTATATGAAGCCCTCGTACGGATGTCCCAGGAGTTCTCGATGCGATACCCACTTGTGGATGGGCACGGAAATTTTGGCTCCATCGATGGAGACTCTCCCGCCGCCATGCGATATACCGAGGTTAGATTAAAAGATATAGCCGAAGAGATGCTTGAGAATCTAAAGAAAGAGACCGTAGAATTCATCCCCAATTTTGATGAAAGCCTTAAAGAACCCTCTTACCTCCCTTCAAAAATACCAAATCTTCTCATAAATGGTGTATCTGGAATAGCTGTTGGTATGGCAACAAACATGCCTCCCCACAATCTATCAGAGGTCGCAGACGGGATCATTGCATACATAGATAATCCGGGGATATCTATAGAGAAGCTAACCACATTCATAAAAGCTCCAGACTTTCCAACAGGAGGGATCGTCTATAAGAAAGACCTCTTATCTGCTTACAAAACAGGAAGAGGAACGATCAGCGTTAGGGGGAGGGTGAAAGTAGAGGAAGATGGCAGAAGAATCGTGATAAGTGAGATACCTTATCAGGTCAACAAGTCCTCACTCGTTGAGAAGATAGCATCCCTTGCCAGGGAGGATAAGATAAAGGGTATAAAAGATATACGAGACGAATCGGATAGGGAGGGGCTGAGGATCACGATCGAACTTGCGAAGAATGCAAACGAGGAATATGTTTTAAGCCAGCTATACAAGAATACTCCGTTGGAGACCACTTTTGGAGTAAATAATATGGTCCTCGTTGATGGGAGACCAGAACTTCTAAATCTAAAATCCTTAATCTCAGAATTCGNTAAACATAGAAAGGCGATCATCGTTAGAAGAAGTGAATATGATCTAAAGAATGCGGAAGATAGATCACACATACTGGATGGGTTGCTGATCGCTTTAGGCGATATAGATAATGTTATTCGTATTATAAGAGGATCAAACGATGTAAAAGAGGCTAAATTCTCTTTATCTTCTAAATATAATCTTTCTAATGAACAAATAGGCGCCATACTCGAGATGAAGTTGCAAAAACTCGTCTCATTAGAGAAGAAGAAGATCGAAGATGAGCATGATGATCTAAAGAGAGATATAAAAAATCTGTCTGAAATTTTGTCGAGTGAGAAGAGGCAGTATGATATCATAAAAGAGGAAATGGAGGGAATAAAAGAAGATTATGGAGATGAGAGGAGGACAGAGATAAAGGAGGGTTTTGAGATGATAGTGGAAGAAGATCTGATCCCAGATATCGATTATCTTGTTACATTGACGGATGAAGACTATATCAAGATGACGCCTCTGGAAATATACAGAATACAGGGAAGAGGTGGCAGAGGGGTGGCGGGCGTAAAGGGTGATGTCAGATTAAAATTACTATCCGTGGTCAACGGAAGGGAAAAGATCCTCTTCTTTACAGATAAGGGGAAGGTATATGGGATAGACGCATACAGAATTCCAGAGGCTGGAAGAGTTTCAAAGGGAAGATCGATCGTAAACTTATTAAAGTTGGATAAAGACGAGAAGATCACCTCTTTAATGAGTATCTCATATAAGGATGAAGACGAGAATCTGGTTATGGTGACGAAGGGGGGTATAGTAAAGAAGACCGCCACCAGAGAATTTGAGAAGATCATATCGAGTGGAAAGATAGCGATTAAGCTCAGAGAAGATGATGATCTGGTCTCGGTCAAGAAGTGCAATGAAGGTGATTCTATATTCCTGGTAACAAAGAATGGCATGGCAACAAGATTTAAAGAGAAAGAAGTGAGAAGAACGGGAAGAAATACCTATGGAATGATCGGAATGCGCTTTAAAGATGATGAAGTGGTCGCAATGGAAACGATCGGACCGGATGAAGAAGAAATTTTAGTCGTTACGGAAGGAGGATATGGGAAGAGGGTATCTGTAAAGAATTTCTCTCTGAAACACAGGGGAACACACGGGGTCAAGGCTATATCAAGGAAGGAGAGGGTTAAAGATGTCGTGAACGTAAAGCGGGGAGACGAGATAATAGTGGGAAGTAGGGAGGGGCATATTATAGGAACCGATGCTTTAGAGATATCTAAACAGGGAAGAAATGCAAAGGGCGTCTTACTTATAAAGCTTGAAAAGGGTGATTTTGCAGTGGATCTGGCTCGGATCAGGAAGACTCTTCTTTCAACATAGATCTCGTTCGGGTGCCATATAGATAGATCTTCTCATGAATTATAAATTTTTGATAATTTTGGCAATGTTGGGATTGGCTCTTTTGATTGCTGGAACAAACATTCCAGAGAAGACTCAGAATAACTATCTGAGAATAGCTGCAGGGCAGGAAATTAATGGGCTTAATCCATTCAATCCGGCTTTTAACGATGTATATTCCCAATTTGTAATGTCAAACATCTGGGAAAAGTTATATAGATACACTCCAGACTTTTTAGATAATCCAGCAGCTAAGGGTTCATCAGATAGGAGAATTTTTCTATGGATAGCTGAAGAGATGCCATCCTATAAGAAAGTTGGAGATAATTATGAGGCAATTATAAAATTGAGAGATAATGTCTATTGGTGGGACGGAGAGAGATTGACGGCAGATGATGTTGTCTTTACTTCAAACTTGATGCTAAAATTTGGAATTCCACCCCAAAATTGGGTAAACTGGTCAATAACTGGAGATGAATCTTATGTAGAATCTGTTCAGAAATTAGATGATTTTACCGTCAAATATACATTAAAAGAGTTGGTTCCCATATTTGAAACTGGTGCATTGATGGGCTATATATTCCCAAAGCATCAATGGGAGCCTATTATTGAAAAATCGATAGAAAAGCATCATAAAGGAACGGACAAAATATCCAAAGATGAACGTATCTTAATCGCAAGTGAGATATGGTCCCTTAATCTTGGAAAGGATATAAAATTGGACGAGATAATAGGTTCAGGTCCATTTAAGCCAGCCGATTGGAGGAAGGGAGAATATATGCGATTGGACGCGAATAAAGATTACTGGGCGAAGGGGAGAATTCTTGAGATTGATGGAAGAGAGTATGAGATTGGCCCTTACATCGATGGAATATTGAGAAAGGTGTACAGATCTCCAGATATATCAAAGTTGGCTATGAGGAGAGGAGAGGTTGATATAACAGGCATACTCCCATCGGACATTTCAGAATTTGAAAAGATTGAAACGATAAAGATTGAAGATTATACGGCAAATTCTCTCTTTTATTTAGGTTTCAATTTGAGAAGGAAGCCCATGAGCTATCTTTCTTTTAGGCAGGCGGTTTCTTACCTGTACGATAAAGAACTGTTCAATGAGAGGATATACCATGGCAGACTGCCACCGATCAATTCTGTGGTGCCGTTTGTGAATGACTACTGGCATAATCCAAATTTGAGTAAATATGGGGAAGGAATGAGTACGGCTGAGAGAGAATATAAAGTATATATTATACTGAAAGAGGATGGGTTTAAGTGGTCTAAGGAACCAAGATTTAATATTGTTGATGGAGAGGTTATTGAGTTAAGAGAGAAGGGAGAGGGTTTAATGATGCCCGATGGAGAAGTGTGCCCTATAGTGAGACTTATGGGGGCACCCCCAGAAGAGATCCCTGATAGTGCTCAGGCAAATATAATGCTACAGGGATGGATGATTGATATTGGTATTCCAGCTAAATACACACCCACAGAATTTGCGACAGCTGTGGATAAGTTATCCCCCATAGATGGCAGTGAGCCAGATTTTGACATAAATACAAGTGTTGGATGGCTTACCGATCCGGATCCTGGGTATATAAAGGATCTCTGGCACTCTACCCAGATGCCTGAAGTAACTGCTGGAGGTAACAATTATTCGGGATATAACAATCCAGAGTTTGATGAGCTGGCTGAGCAATCTGCTAGAGAGATGAATCCTGAAGAGAGAAGGGAGATGATATTCAAATTGCAGGAGATAATATCAAGGGATCTTCCAGTATATCCAACCAATACGGTTACGAGAATACAGGTATATAGAGCAGACAAATTCAAAGACTGGTTTAACAGAAAGATGTATGGGATTGGTGGTTGTAATAATCCTTATGCGTATATGATAATAAAACCTATTGAAAGAGAGTAAAGATGGGGCGGCTAAGATATCCATTAAGGAGGATAATAGAGGGTCTAATAACTTTATTTATAGTTATGACTATAATCTTCCTTTTATTCAGAGTTATGCCAGGAGATCCCTTATCCATAGTGATCGATCCAAAAATGACGCCTGAAGTAAAAGAGATGATTCGCCATTCATACGGTCTTGACCAGCCTATGTTTGTTCAATATGGAATCTATCTAAAAAATTTGTTTACACTAAATCTTGGTGAATCTTTTAGATATTCTCAACCTGTCTCTGAGGTACTTGCTGCAAGAATTCCTAATACACTTCTATTATTCACCTCCGCATCTGTCCTATCTGCAGTCTTAGGAATAATTCTTGGCAGAATAATTGCCTGGCGGAGAAACTCTAAATTGGAATATGGGTTAACATTGGCCGGTCTATTCTTCTATGAGATGCCAATATTCTGGTTTGGACTGATCTTGATATATCTCTTTGCATTTCGTCTAAATCTATTCCCAATATCTGGAATGATAGATTTTGAGCTATGGACTTTGGGAGCAACCACAGGTGAAAAGATTATCGATATATTGCATCATCTAATCTTGCCCTTAATTACGCTCACAACTGCAAGCTTCTGTGGTATGATGCTTCTGATGAGGACAAGCATGGTCGAAACAATGAAAGAGGATTATGTTGAAGCAGCAAAAGCAAGAGGTCTTCCAGATAAGGTGGTGAGAGACAGTTATGCCGCCAGAAATGCAGAACTGCCCGTCATAACGGCATTTATCCTATCCCTATCTGCATCTATAGGTGGGGGGGTCTTGACAGAGAAGATCTTTTCATGGCCCGGGATAGGTTATGAGTTATACCAGGCAACGATCGGGAGGGACTATCCATTAGCTCAGGGCTGTTTCTTCATCTTAACTTTGATGACGATACTGGCAGTGATAGTGATAGACATCACATACGCATATTTAGATCCAAGGGTATCCTATGATTGAAGATCTTTTATACGAATTAAAAGGATTATGGAGAGAATTGGCCAATGTTCAAGGCAAACAAGCTGGGGATCATTGGAGTGGTAATTCTATTATTGTTCTTATTTTTTGCCCTATTTGGGCCAATCTATGTCGAGATGATGGGTAATTCATATTCCCCTATGGGGGGTATGGATACATCGCTTGGGATAAACCCAGAGACCAATTCGTACGCATGGCCTCCGTCTCTAAAACATCCCATGGGAACAGATTCTAAGGGTTCTGATATCTTTTCACAGTTTTTAAATGGTTCATATCTTGCATTTCTTATAGGAATCTCTATAGCCCTTGGAGCCGCAATTTTAGGAGTAATTATGGGTCTGATCTCTGGATACTGGGGCGGCAGATGGATAGATTCTCTCATCATGAGATCTGCCGACGCGTTGGTCTCTATACCATTTCTGCCTTTATTGATAGTCATAGCCGCGGTGGTAGGCTCTTTACACCTTTTCACATTTATAATGATAATGATGGTCTTTTCCTGGGTTGGGGTATGCAGAGTAATAAGAGCACAGACGCTCTCCCTAAGGACTAGACCGTATATAGACTCTGCAAGAGTTGCAGGAGCTTCAAGTTCAAGGATCATCTTTAAGCACATAGCACCAAATGTTATTCCGTTGGGTTTCTATGAATTGACCATGATCGTTGGAGCCGCAATAATAACAGAATCGGGCATCTCTTTCTTGGGTTTTGGAGATCCAACACAGATGAGCTGGGGGATGATGATAAATTTCTGTACCGCTCAGGGGCACACATTTAAAGCACCGTGGTGGTTGCTTCCTCCAGGGTTTGGGATAACTCTATTATCGATGGCATTCTACCTGATAGGTCGCGCTTTTGACGAGATAGTGAATCCAAGACTGAGGAAGATGGAATGAATGCGAAAACGAAGATTCTTGAAGTTAATGGCGTGGTAATGCACTATAGGCTCTCTGGTGGAAGAAGCGTGAGAGCCGTGGATGGAATATCTTTTTCTGTTGAAGAAGGAAGAACCACAGGCATAGTCGGAGAATCTGGTTGTGGAAAGTCCTCTGTTGCGGGAACTATCTTGAGAACTCTTCCAGATAATGGAGAGATAAAGAGTGGTAAGATATACTTTAAGCATGGAGAGATAGCTGGAAAAAGCGGAATGATAGACCTCTTCTCTCTTTCAGAAGAGGAGATACAAAAAATAAGGTGGAAAGGGATATCTATGATATTTCAGGGGGCTATGAATTCCTTAAATCCCGTTAGAAGGGTAGGAGATCAGATAATTGAGATAATGAGATATAAGGATAAAATATCAAAAGAGGAGGCTCAAAAACGACTCGAGAGACTTTGTAATATAGTGCACATAGACCCTAAAAGAATGAGGTCGTATCCGCATCAGTTCTCTGGTGGGATGAAACAGCGTGCCGTAATAGCGATGGCTCTATCCACAGACCCAAAGCTCATAATAGCAGATGAACCAACCACAGCCCTTGATCTGATCACACAGGATAGAATAATGGAAGAGATAAAAGAGATACAGAAAGAATTGAAGATGTCGATGATATTTATCTCTCATGATCTATCACTGGTTTCAGAGATCAGTGATCGTGTGATTGTGATGTATGCAGGAAAGATCGTTGAATCGTGTGATAAAAGAAGCCTGTTTAGGGAGGCGGTTCATCCATACACGCGTGGGCTTATAAACTCGTGCCCAAGGATAAGAGGGGATAAGGGAAAGTTATCCGGAATACCAGGAGAGCCGCCAAGCCTATCTTCTCCACCCAAAGGTTGCAGATTTCATCCAAGGTGCCCTTATGCCATAGCTATATGCAGAGAAGAAGAGCCCGAATATAAAGAAATGGGAGAGGGACATTTTTCGGCATGCTGGGTGGTCTCGGATGGCTAATCTCTTTGAGGTTAGGGGTTTGAAGAAATACTTTCCGGTGGGCACAAATCTCCAATTTGTGAACTTGAAAATGTTCCATTTTCAAATGAAGCAGAGGGTTTTCACGAAGGAAGAGGAATGGGTTCGTGCCGTTGATGGAGTCTCGTTTAAGGTCGATGATAGAGAGGTCTTTGGTCTTGTTGGTGAGAGTGGTTGTGGCAAGACTACAATAGGCAGACTGATCGTTAAATTGATGGAGCCCACGGAAGGGGATATCTATCTAGATGGCAAGAATATCGTTAAATTGAGTAAGAATGAATTAAAGGATTTCAGGAAGAATGTTGGAATGATCTTTCAGGATCCGTATGACTCCCTAAATCCACGATTTACAATTTTAGAATCTGTAAAAGAGCCTCTGGATATCCATAGAATTGGAGAGAGAGAAGACCGGATAAAAAAAGTTGTTTCAATCTTGAAAGAGGTCGGGCTTAATCCTGAAAAGAGCTTTTTAAAAAGGTATCCCCACGAGCTCAGTGGAGGTCAGAGACAGAGGGTTGCAATAGCAAGGACATTAATAGTCAATCCAAAGATGGTGATTGCGGATGAGCCATGTTCCATGCTTGATGTCTCCATAAGGGCTGAAACAATGAAGATGATGATTAAGTTGAAGGAAGAGTTTGGATTGAGCATCTTATATATAACCCACGACATATCTGAGGCAAGGAACGTTACAGATTCGATGGCAGTGATGTATTTGGGTAAAATTGTGGAAAGTGGAAGAACGGATGACATAATAGAAAATCCGTCCCATCCATATTCAAAAGCGTTGATCTCTGTTGTTCCAGATATAGATCCAGATATAAAGAGAGGGAAGATAGAGTTATTAGGGGGTGTTCCAAGTAGTAGCAACATACCAAAAGGTTGCAGGTTCAATCCAAGGTGCCCTTATGCGATGGATATATGCAGGGAAAAAGAGCCGGATTATATAAGAGTAGAGAAAGACCATATAGCTTCGTGTCATCTGCTCTAATTTTTCACTTCATCTCCACCAAGAATCTCCGAAGATCTTCGAGTCCTGACGACTTTTTGTCGTGGGATCGTGCAAATCGAAGATTTGCAGACACTCACAAATTTTGAGAGCCATTTCTCCAATACGTAATCACATTCATGATGGATTTGGCGGCACGATCAATGGATGGATAAACGGGAATTTTGGCATCTGAAAGTTTGCTCTCTTCTTTCGCTCGCTCGTCATGGAGCAACGCCGGAGGTGACACCACAACCATAGGTTTCTTACAGACCTTCTTGGATTCTATGAGAAGATCCGTTATCCGCCCGGGCATGGAGGGCGAGAGAAAGAATGAGATGATATCTATATCTTCATTGATTAGGATGATATCCGTCCGCGGATCTGAGTCTATCAATCCTATTATCCGCGATAAAACGTCTAAATTACCCTCCAGTCGGCTTAAATCAAGCGGATTTACTGTAATGCTGCCCTCCAATGGGATGAGGTTATTTAGCTTCTCGTCTATCTCTTTACTGAACGGGGAGAGATTCAGTCCTGCGCTTGCACATGCATCGCTGCCAGCGACGCTTGCTCCTCCTGCACCGTCTGCAAATCCGCCGATGAGGGCAACGTTGTTATTTTCGATTTTTGATAGGAATTGAAACGCCAAAAGGGTATCGACCAACTCTTCAAAGCTTTCTACGTTGACGGCACCCGCTTGTTTTACAGCATCGTTCCATACTGTATATGAACCAGCGAGCGATCCTGTATGAGAAGCAGCGGCTTTGGCCCCGGTATCGGTTCTTCCACCCTTCCAGACGACCACAGGTTTAATCTTGGAAGTCTCTTTAATTAATTGAAAGAGCTTCTTTCCATCTTTTGTTCCCTCTAAATAGAGCCCTATGATATTTGTTTCTGGATCTATCGCCAGATATTCTAAAAAATCGGTATCGTCTAAATCGCATCCGTTTCCAAAACTAACGATCTTGCTAAATTGGAGCTCCCTTGTCATGCCATCGAGGATGATTTTTGCGACGTGCCCCCCGCTTTGAGAGATGAAAGCAACAAAACCCGGTTCGCCTGCCCCATAAAAGGTCATATTGTTCTTGGGTGAGAACACTCCAATACAGTTTGGACCTATGACGCGAAATTTACCTTTCTCCGCTTTTTTTATTATCCCTTCCTCTAATTTTTTCCCCTCTTCTTCGCCGGTCTCGGAAAAACCGGCAGTAAATATCTGTACAACTTTTACCTTTTTTTGAGCACAGTCCTCCAGTACATCGAGAACGAGATCTCTTGGGACGGTGATGATGACGTAATCTACAGGATCGGGAATGGAAGATACGCTCGGAAAAGCTTTAACCCCCACGATCTCCTCGGTTTTTGGGTTTACGGGGAATAATTTGCCCTCAAACCCTCCCGCGAGAAGACCATTTAGATATGTGGATCCCATCTTCTGTTCGTTTCTGGATGCTCCGACGATGGCTATAGTTTTGGGGTAAAAAACGGGCTCAAATTCTTTTAACTTTTCTTGATCTGTACGCGTGGGTTCTTTGCCGTTTGAGCTCATGAGTTTTACTTTTGCACTCCTTGTATAACAATTTGTCTATCCAAAATACCAGCAACACCAAAATAATACAATGTGTTACTACCAATAATTTTAATACGGTCAAAGTAATTTAATTCATCATGGAACTCACAAGGATAGGTGTCTCCCTCCCATCTGACCTCTTGGAAAGATTCGATGAGATACTGGGGAGTCGGGGGTATTCATCGAGATCGGAGGGGATAAGAGACGCGATAAGGAATTATATCCTCCATTATGAGTGGATGAGCAATATTGAGGGAGAGCGGGTCGGCGTCATCACTTTATTGTATGATCACGAAGAGCACGGATTGAGCGAGACGTTGACGGATATACAGCACAGATTCATAGAAAATATAAGCTCATCGATACACGTGCACATAAGTAAACACCTCTGTCTTGAGGTGATCCTTTTAAGAGGGGAGGGAAAGATGGTCAAGGAGGTGGCAGAGACGATGATGGCACAGAAGGGGGTAGAGCAGGTAAGGCTTACTACGGTCGTACCAGAAAGATTTTAACAAGAGCTTTTATGCTTAAAAAGGAGCGCTGTAACCTTTCTTATCTCCTCACCCTGCTTCCTCGCCTCGTTCAGATGAGTCTCAAAGACGTTCGGATCCACGATTCTCGGAAAAAACTTGTTCGTCTCTCCGCAGAGTGAAAGATCAAAATATCTTGCCTCCGCCTCGGTTAGGCCATAAACTCTATATTCGCCCTCATGTCTCTTAAATACCGTGTTTTCATCTGTGCCAATCGATAATACCTCTTCTGAGAGTGGAGTTTTTGGGATCGGCTCCGCTATACTTATGAAAAAATCGTGAAGCGTCGCTTCTTCCATGAAACTTTTCGTCTCCTCGAAGTCCTCCTCCTCTTCACCCGGATAACCCACGATGAAACTTCCTGCCACCTTAAGCCCGTGTTCTTTAGCCATTTCTACTCCCCGAAGGCATTTTTCGACTGTGACCCCCTTTCTCATCTTTTTAAGTATCTTATCGCTCCCCGATTCGATCCCAAAGAAGACCCACCCGATCGTATAGTCTCTGATTGCATCCAGGACATCGTCGTTTATATAATCCACCCTCAAATCCGGAGCCGATACGTTCTTCTTTCCCATTATCTCCGAAATTCCTTGCAGGAGCTCTATCAATGCGGAATTGTTTATCTTCCTGTTGAATCCGTAGAGACTTCCTGTTCCACCGCTTATCGATATCCTATTGCATCCCTTCTCTTTGAAGGCATTCACCTCTTCAAGGACGTTCTCGACGCTTCTGCTCCTTATCTTTCTCCCAAAATATCTCGGGACCTGACAGAATCCACAATTTCCGATACATCCCCTGTGCGTCTCGATATAGACATTTGCCCCCCTTATATTCTCTTCTCCTATGTCGTCAGGTATCAGAGGAAGAGGCCTATCGATATCAGAAACGGGTTTTGGAGGTGTTTTTACAACCTCGCCATCTTCCAAGAATGCCACCCCTTTTATCTCATCGCTTATTCCATCATTTAAAATCTCGAGTACCGTCTCCTCTCCTTCTCCGATGACAACAGCGTCCACATGTAGCTCTTCTAAAACCATCTCTGGGCAGGAGCTGACTGGACCACCCACGATGATCTCTTTACCTTTATTCTTCTGTATGAAATCCTTTATATCTTCGTCTATCAGGTGCAATGTAGAATATAAGCTCAACAGGATTATTTCCGCAGATTTTTGAGTCAGAGTATTAGATATCTTTACATCAAAACCCTCACTTCTAAGGATGCCACCAAGTAACATCGGAGCATACGTGTAATGGAAGGGGGACACAAGTTCTATCTTCATAAAATCCTATATTTCTAGTTGATTGCACAACGATCCCCTCCTGTGTGACATGGTATATCCACAGTTTGGACAGATACAGTCTCCAGAAGGACCCAATCCATAACCCCCATCTCCCATACGACCTCTTCCATTCGACATTTTACTCACCTCTAATTCCAATCAATTTGTTTTAATTTTCTCTATTTTAACCTTATCGGTGATTCAACATAAAATTTGCCCCCTGCCCGTCTTTCTCGATCGATTTTTACTGATTTGAACCTCCCCATTATCTGCTTTACTTTTTAAGAAATTGTAAACCAAATCGCGGTGAAATTATCAAAAAGTACGCCGTAACGTCCTTATCACATCCGTCTTTATCACATCTCAAATTTTACAAAAGATAAGAAAAGTAAGGGTGATCTGAAGGTGATTTTAATAGGGCATCATTTACAACTCAGAAAAGATATTTACTTCAAATTAAAATAAAAGATTAATATAGAGACGTAACATCATACAACACATGTCATACCCACCTTTGCCCTCAAATATTGGGAAAAGAAGACCCATTACCGACATCGACGGCAATAAACAGCACTTCACTATGCTTGACGAAGTAACACAGGTGCAGTCAACATACCGCGACAAAGTTATATACCTTCAGCGAATCCAGTTTGAAAATGATGGCCGTATTGAACTCCGCATTGGCTACTACATTATTGGTAAAAAACCTAAAATGGCAGGCAAGTGGGTGTGGGGGCAATACGCAACGATGATGCCTGCAAAAGACCTTCAGTCTATCATCCACCAAGCAATTAAGAAGGGATGGATTTCCGCAGAATAACATGAAAGGTGATAATTTATTCACCTCTCTTCATCATCATTTTTGGTTTTTTATTTTTTGCGCTTCCCTTTACCTATCCACCACCCTTCATCAGCACATAATAATACTTGCATATCCAACAACCTGTGAGCTATCCCCCGACGTCTCCGCGCTCGTCGTATACCTGAGAAGTCTCCCCTCTTTCGCCCCCATCTCTTTGCATATCTCCATGACCGAGGCGATCCCTCCATATCCACATGCAGAGATATTTTCTTCGTATAGGACCCTGTACATGCCGGAGACGTCCATCTCTTCTATCTTCTCTATCATCTTTCGATCCTTTCGGTGTGCTGTTTCTTCTGGGATATAGTGTGAGAAGTCACTCGACGCAATGAATGTCACCTCTCTCTTTAAATCCGATATAGCTTCTAAAACGCTCTTCACCACCTCATCGATTGTCTCTTGATCTTGCAGACCGAGGCAGATCGGAACGATCTTGAATTCTTCAAATAGATACTGCAAGAATGGTAGCTGTACCTCTATCGAATGTTCACGTCTGTGAGCCACTTCGTCTCTGTCGATGATCGTCGGAGAAATTCTCTCTATGATCTCTAAATCTGGCTCTACGACCCCGATGGGTGTTTGCCATTCTTCCGAGCTCACAGCCACAGGGGATCCTAGGCCTGTGTGATTTGGGCCAAATATAACAAACGTCTCTATATCTCTCTTCTTCTTGAGTGCCAGATAGGTACGCGCCGCGGTCTGACCAGAATAGATGTAGCCTGCGTGAGGGACAACCCCACCATAAATCCTATCCACATCGGGTAGATCTTCATCGGCAGTAGAGACAAAACGGGATACCATCTCCCACAATTTAGTTTTATTGGAGGGATAAAATTGCCCCGAGACCACCGCTTTTCTCACATCAGTTCGCCTCCAGCTTCAAAGTCAGAAATGGCATAATCAAACGTTTCTATCCCCTTTTCCGCAAGCAGGCTTCTTGCAAGAAGACAATAAACAAATGCGAGGGATCCTTTGCCTTTGTTATTTGTGGGTATGGCCAGATCGACATTGGATAAGACATTGTTCGTATCACAGAGGGCCACAACGGGAATTCCAATGATATTTGCCTCTCTCACCGCGTTTTGATCTGCATATGGATCTGTGGCAATTAAAACATCAGGTTCTTGATAACAAGAAAGATCTGGGTTGGTTAGCGTTCCTGGAACGAATCTTCCAGGAATCGCCTTTGCCCCGGTTGATTTGGCAAATATGACGATTGGTTTCTGACCGTATTGCCTCGTAGAAACTAACAGTATCTTGGATGGGTCATATCTTGCCAGAAATTTTGCCGCATCTCTTATCTTTTCATCCGTCTTTTGTATATCTATCAGATAGAGACCATCAGATCTCACCTTATAGATGTATCGGAGCATCTGTTCCGTCTTCTGTTGCGTCCCTATGTGAATACCAGCGCTCAAATATCTATCGTTGGAAATCAGCATCTTTCCATCTGAATTTTCATCTTCACTTCCGTTCACTTCGACTTCTCCCCCTCAAGTTTTATCTTTTTTCCTCTTCGTCTTTTAACTGTTATCGGTATGGTGCCACGTTCATATTCCATCGTCGCGATCTCAATAGGATCGACGACACCATCGGCATCTACAAATATCGGGCTTCCCATCGCTATCTGGAGAGACCTGGCACCGATCATCCTCGCCTTCTCAAATTTGGTATATTTTTCCTCCAATATATCACCTTTCAGATGGGGTCGCTGAGATTTGAACTCAGGTAACGGCGTCCCGGACGCCGAAGGATCGACCAGGCTACCCCACGACCCCTTTTTAACCATACCTCGATAAGATATCGATAGTCTCAACATGGGTGAGAAATATCCTTCTGCAACAGTATCTCTCTATCCCCAAATCATTTAGGATTTTTCCTGGCTCTTCTCCGTCTTTCACTCTTTGTTTATACTCTTCCCAGTATCTCGAGATAACTTTTCCACACGTAAAACACCTTATGGGAAACATATCACCTCATACTACCTGTAGGATTTCTGCCCCCTCGTTCTTGCCCCCCTGCCACCAAATTTCTTCGGCTCTTTCCGCCTCGAATCGTTTACAAGGAGCGGTCTATCATATTTATAGTAGGATTCTTTAAGCCCCATGTCGTTCGTCCACTCGACCAAACCTCTCGCGATTGCGGTTCTGACCGCTTCCGCCTGCCCCATAAATCCACCCCCGCTCACTATTACATCGATATCCACTTCTTTGGCAGCATTCCCGGCGATCACCAATGGTTCAGATATTTTCAGCCTTACCATCTCGGGTTCTATGATCTCGATGGGCTTTTTATTTACCCTTACCTTTCCGTTTCCCTTCTTTATCGTTGCTCTGGCAATTGCAGTTTTTCTTTTGCCACTCGTGTTGACAACCCTTGTCATTAAAAACACCTCAAAATTTAGAACCAAGTTTCTTTGATACATCACCCAGTCTGACGTATTTCATCGTGCCTAATCTGGAATAGGATGCAGAGGAAACGCTCTCAAATGTTTCATTTAATCCATCTGGCACTCCTACATATACCTTTAAATGACGGTAGGCTTCTCTTCCACGCGACTTTTTATATGGGAGCATACCTCTTATCGTCCGCCTCAGGATCATGTCAGGCATTCTTGGAAAATAAGGGCCTCTCTCTTTGGATCCTCTGTCTCTCTTAATTTTATACATGCTAAAGATAAAATTTTTAGATCCAGAGACCAAGCAATCCTTGCTGTTGACGATCACCACACTTTCACCATTTAAGAGTCTCTTTGAGACCTCACTCGACAATCTGCCGAGTATCAATCCAGACGCATCGATTATGGTCATAAAATCACCCTCATTGAATTATTTTAACTCCCGAACCCTTTGGATTCTCTCCCATGAACTCTTCTATCGTTAAGCATCTTCCCTTGGCTTTGGTGATCTTATCATATGCCAGTTCACTAAAACCGAAGGATGAGACAGTGATAGGATGTTCTATGGTCCCAGATCCGAGAACCTTTCCGGGAACAATTGCCAGCTCGTTCTCTCTCACATATCTGTTGAGTTTGCTAATGTTAACCGCTACCCTCTGACGAGTTGGGCGATTTAATCTTTTTGCAACGTCCCTCCAAATTTGTACACCCTCCTCTCTAGACTTCAAGATCAACTTATCTATGAGATCGGTGAGCACCGGGTTCGTTTTTTTCCTGATCTTCATTTAAAAATCTCCGATTTTTATGTGTGTAAATCTTCGATTTACACACATTATTCCTCCTTCTTCTTTTAAATATGAATGCGGGGGAGGGGATTCGAACCCCCGTATTCCTATGAAACAGGATCTTAAGTCCTGCGCCTTTGGCCAATCTCGGCAACCCCCGCATCTTTCTGAATCGATTCGAGATCTTCTTTTAGCTCCAAAACTTTCTTCCCCAATTCCTCCGCGGATCTGATCATTAGCTCCACCACAGGCATGCTTCCATCAGACTCCACCACAAATATGAACGCATCCTCCTCTACCCCCACTTCTATTGCCCCCAACGCGCATGCTTTCTCACAAAGTCCGCAGAGGGAGCACTCCATCAGGTCCTTCACCTTTAATTCTTTATTTAAGGAGAGTAACTGCTTGGGGCACTCATCTATACATTTTCCACACTTATCACAATCTTTTATCGTGATCTTTGGCATATTCTTATAGCCACATGCAACAGCGGGTTGCCATTTAGCGTGTTTCTTCCCCGTTCCAAGTCTGGCGACGGCCTCGATCATCACCCTCTGCCCATCCGCTAGTTTTACGATCGGAATATCTGGAAAGGATGGCTGAATAGAAGGATCCATGGAGAAGAGATCCCCGGAATAGACCATCTTTGCCCCCTCCGCGGTTAGGGTCAAAGAGACCTGACAGGATGGACAACCCTCTCCTCCACACTCGCATTCCTCAGGCAGTATGAAAGAATTTAAATCCGCCGTAAGCGGTATTAAACCGATCCTTGAAGCCAAAATTTCGTCGTATAACGAAGACGTATTATCATAGACATTTATATAATCCACGGCCATCTTTGGGACCTCTGCCATTGCAGATCTTCTTATGGCATTCACAAATGCCGATGAGGTCTCTCTCAGCAAGAATCTACCCTTCTCATCCGAGAGCTTCAACACTTCTATCTTCATATCCTCCTTCCTCTTCCTCCTCCTTTAGGCATACAGCCATCGTGTGGAGTCGGCGTCACATCTTCTATCCTTCCCACCCTTAATCCCGCCCTCGCGAGTGCCCTTATCGCCGCCTGTGACCCAGGCCCGGGACTTCTCGATTTATTTCCCCCAGGTGCTCTAACTTTCACATCAACCCCAACCAAACCTTTCTCCTTGGCCTTCTCTGCTGCCGTTAAAGCCAGCTGCATAGCTGCATAAGGAGAGCCCTCGTTTCTACTTGCTTTAACAACCATTCCACCGGAACATCTTGCTATCGTCTCCGCGCCTGTGAGATCTGTGATCGTGATGATCGTATTATTGAGTGATGCATATATGTGGGCAACGCCCCACTTCCCTTTCGCCATTAAACTGCCTCCGCATTTTGCACCTTTATTGGAGCCCTCTCATCGTAAGAAACCTTCTCTTCCTCATCCTTCTTCACCAGGTAACTCGGTATCGTTATTCTCCTGCCCTCTACCGCTATATGTCCATGAACAATGAGCTGTCTGGATTGTTTCGGGCTGTTTGCTAAGCCTTTTTTATAGACGATCGTTTGAAGTCTCCTATTCAGGAATCTTTTTACGTCCAGGGATAAGACCTCATCGAGGGGATCAGCGCTTCCTTCCAAGATACCATATCTCCTCAATTTGTTTACGATCTCATCCCTTCTCTTATTAGCCGTTTCACTATCCGCTCTTGCCGCAAATTCTGCCAAAAGATTCCTGGCAGCCTGTCTATACTTTCTAAGCTCCTCCCCAGCTCTCCAAAGCTCTCTTTTGTTTCTCAAACCATACGCACCTACGATATCACCCTCTTCATCCAATCGAGCTTTCTGCCACGGGTGAACTGGCGTACGATATAATCTTCTTCTCCTCTTCGGTGTCCCCACAAAATCACCTCGTCTTCTTCCTTCTAACTCCTACTACTACACCCCTGCGACCTGTAGATTTCGTCCGCTGCCCTCTCACTTTATGCCCCCGCTCATGCCTGATCCCTCGATAACTCCTTATCTTCCTCAATCTGTTTATATCCTCTCTGAAAGTTAGATCGATCTCTGAACCGATCAGGTGCTTGTCTTCTCCTGTGTAGTAGTCTTTTCTTCTATTTAAAAGCCAGGAAGGCACGCTTAAACCAAATTGAGCCACCCCTTCTTTCAATTCCTCTATCGTATCATCTGGAAGAAGTCCAAGTGTGGCATAGGGGTCAACACCCGCCTTTTTAGCTATTATCTTGGATATCTTCATCCCGATTCCCTTTATTCCCGTCAGAGCTATGAAGACCTGTTTATTACCAGTTAGATCGGCATCCGCAATCCTGACAAGATGTTTTAATTCTTCTTCCAATTTATCACCTTAGTCGCAAATTCTTTTTAGCTTTTATCACTATAGCCGCAAATCGAAGATTTCGTGAGATCCCAAAACTCAAAGAGTTTTGAGGACGCCGGGGAAGGGACTTGAACCCTTGCGTCCCAAAAGGGACACAAGCTCTCCAGGCTTGCGCCTTACCACTCAGCCACCCCGGCTCTTTTCCAACACTTCATATATGTGTTTGGGGGCATCAATACCCGATTCGTATCGGCCACGATCCCTTTTTTATATGACCCTCCCCTTTTCAAAGGCATTTTGGCCATCGCAAGAGCCACAACCTCTTCCTTCCGCGTGAAGAGGGCAACTGTATCTCCAACACTTATATCTTGTTCTATCTTCAAAATTCCCGGAGCGGCCAGATATGCGCCGTAGCAGATAGCATCCACCGCCGAATCTTTTATATAAATCTTTGGCAGATGTTTCAAAGCATCCTCCATCGGTAGTATGTTACGTCTTAAATACTTTTCTTCTCCATCTTCTCTCCACAGAACGTAAGAATCTATGAGATCATGCATTGTCACCCCTTCGTCCTCCCTGAACGGATTGGAAAATGTCCTTCTAAGCTCGTACATGTTTGCACCAACGCCCAAGGACTTTCCGATCTCGTGGCATAAAACCCTTATATACGTACCGGATTCGCAACGAACTTTGAATAAGAGATCCTTTCCGTCCAACTCTAATAGATCCATCTTATAGATCATTCTCTTTCTACGCCTTCTCTTGACCGCAGATTTTAAGGGCGGCATCTGGTATATTGGACCTTCAAATTCCGAAAATACGTTCAATAATTTTGCCTCAGAGACGATTTCGTGGAGTCTCATCAAACCCACATACTCCTTCTCTGAAGATAACAAAATGTGGGAGATCTTTGTTGCATCTTCTAACATTATCGGCAAAACCCCGGTGGCTCTTGGATCCAATGTCCCACCATGGCCGACCTTCTTCAGCCCTAAGATCCTCTTTATCCAGGCGGTCACCTCGTGGCTCGTCGGTCCAGAGGGTTTATTAAGATTTATAACTCCTTTTTGGATGTATAGGCGAATGGGCCTATCTTCTGGTCTGCAACCTGTCATTTATTCCACAACTCTAAACTTCTAAGTATGATCTCTGTGACACTTCTCTTATCCCACTTCTCTGTGTTTATGATGAGATCGTATATGGAGAGATCGTCCAGATCTATCCCATAAAACTTTTTGTACCGCATTCTTCCGTCATTCTCCCTCCCCCTCGTCTCTTTTAATACTGCATTGTACCCTTTTCCTTCTCTATCCATTATTCTTTTTAATCTAGTTTTTAGGGGGGCAGATAGCCATATTTTAAGATCTGCATCTTCTATCTTCCACCCGGAGAGCCTCCCCTCAGCAATACAGTCTTTGAACTTGTTCGAAAGCTCGATCTGCCTCTCGTCTATCAGCATATCTATCTTTGGTCTCTCTTCCGCGTATTTACTGAAAGCTTCCAGGGACATCTTCTTCTCTTCTGCCATATCTCTAAAGATCTCTCCAGCGGAGATCATCTTAAATCCGGTTATCTTTGATAATTCCTTTGAGACGGATGTCTTTCCGCTTCCTGCTTGACCGCTTATTGTGATCTTCACGAAAACCTCTGGTTTTTCAATCCTGTGTCCTACCTGCGGTAGGACTGCGATTTGGGTTTGAGATTAAATTCTTTTTCATTTTTTTACCTTTGAGCTTTATCTTTTTTTTGTTTTTACAGTCCTACCGAAGGTGGACGCAGGATGAAAGGGTGCCCACCCTTCTTACATACTCATACCTGTATTTAATGCCTTCATGAATATCTGCCCGAAGAAGAGGGAACAGACGAAATACCATAATAGCCACCACTGAAAGCCCCAAAATACCGCATCGACGAGTAGTTTACTGCCGAAGAAGGGAAAGATAAAGCTTGGACCGGTGATAGAAGTACTCACCGCACCCCATCCATAGACACCGTACACCTCACTCAGATATACGTAGAGCCACATGAAGAGCGGAATGGTCACTATGGATATGTATCCCATAGGCTTAAGCTGTTGCTTCTGCATCTCTACGCTCTCCTCCATCGTTTTTTTGCTCTCTTCCCCTAACTTCATCAATCTTTCCTTATCCCCGGATAGTTGAGCCTTTTTGTATTCCATCTGGAACTTCTTCATCTTCGTCTGGAATCTCTTCATGAGATCCCAGTCTATCGTATACTTCTGGATCAATGCGGTATAAAGACCTGTCAGAGCAGAAAGGATCAGGATCAAGATGTGTAGATTGCTCGCGGTTAGAATATCGGCCAATGGGTGAAAGATGAAGTTTACAGAGAGTCCTACGGAATCTCTAAATCCCTGACCCCCGATCATTATGCCGAACATCAACCCGAAACCGACCACAAGAGCGATCTTTCCCGCTACATCCTTTATATCCATAAAACTTTACTCCGTCCCCAAAAATCTCCTCATCATGGGGTACATCTCCATCATCTGTTGAGATGCCATATCTTCATACAACTTATATGCTATGCCTACGGCAAGGAGCATTCCAGTTCCGGTCACCCCCCCGATCAGACCGAATAAACTCGCAAATAGGGTAAGGGCACCTATCGTCGCTCCTCCTAAAACGGTGATCTGTGGTATATAATTTTCTAACCTCTTTTTGAGCATCGTTGGACTCCTCCTGAAACCCGGTATCTGCAGTCCAGAGCTATGGATCTGATTTGCCACGGCTTCTGCATTCATATTGCTCACCTCAACCCAAAATATTGCGAATATGATTCCTCCAACGATCAGAACGGTGGCATCTGTAAAGAGGTGCAAGATGATCTGCCATGTCTGTGGAGGAATCTCGCCCATCAGCTGGAATTTATGAACCACAAGGGATGGTATCCAATCAGAAGGACCTCTGAGTGGGTTTAGATAGTACATCAATCCAGATGCGGGGACGTTCTCTGCGTAAGCACCTATCCAGTGGTTATGCCCGATGAGAGGAATTTTAGAGTTCCATAAGAGCGTTCCAAAGATCTGCACAACGGCCTGTAATGACCTAACGAGGATCATAGGGAGAACGCTTGCATAGATGAGCTTTATAGGATACCTGCCTCTCGCACCCCTGACCGCATGGTGAGAGAGCGGAATCTCCACCCTCATACCCTCCGCGTATATCACCACCAAAAATACGATTATCGTGCTTATCAAGGCTAAAATTTGTCCTTGCCCGAGGAGCATCTCTTTCGAAAGGATTGCGGAAGTACCAACTTTTGCCATCTCGCCCCATCTCCATATAACACCCACTCTATTTATCGGATTGAACATTCCAACTACGAGAGATTGAGAGACGCCTGCAAGTATGAATAGACCTACACCGGAACCTATTCCCCACTTGGATACGACCTCATCCATGAGCATTATCAGGATGCCACCTATCGCCATCTGTATGAATATTATGAAGAGCAGGAAATTGGGGGAAATTCCAAGGTTAGATGCAAGAAGCAGATCTGGTCTTATGGCTCCTCCCAATATTAGTGGAAGGCTCTCCGCTACGATCATGACGAGGACGAGAAGCTTTTGCGTGCCCTGATAAATAGCCTGGTCTCTTGGGTCACCCAAGTTGAGGTCTATAACTTTTGCCCCGACCAAAAGCTGTAAGATTATGGATGCCATCACGATCGGCCCTATGCCGAGTTGTATGATGGAACCCTGGGCTCCGCCCATTATAGCCCTAAAATCTCCGAAGAAATCTCTTAACTCTGGCTGTAGCCCAAAGAGTGGCACTTCCATCAGCGCAAAGTAGAGGACGAGTATCCCAAGCGTCCACCCCAGCTTAACCTTGAAGTGAACATGGCCAACTGGCCGTTCCACAGCCGGAATTTTTCTTAGAAGAGGCTCAAAGATGTATTTTAGCTGTGTGTCAGACATCGTCTCTATTCTGGCATATTTGCCTCGGCAAAGATGACCTCTCCTCCACTTTCCTCAATCTTTTCTACGGCTTTCACCGAGAACGCCTTGGATGTGATACGTAACTTTCTATTATTTCTAATGCTTCCAGAACCGAGGACTTTATCTATTCCGAGCTTCTCCATATCCACGTTTATGAAGCTACCTTCTTCTGTGGCCAGCCCCCTAAAGACGAGATTTTGGGCTATCTCATCCAATTTCCCAACATTGATGGCGTTTTTCTCTTCTATAACTGCCGGGGGCCTCTTAAAACCATATTTCCCTCTTCTAACTCCCTTAAGTATAGTTCTAACAAAATGATGTTTGAATGGCCCTGCATTCCCCCTCCCTCCTTTGCTCCCGCCCCCTCTACGTTTCTTGGCGTTTCCTCCACCGCAAGTCCTGGACCCTCTATATTTACTCGTCTTATCTTTTACCATTACTTAAGATCACCTCATCTTAACGAGAAGTTCATTTATTTGATCTCCGTGGTAACCCAGCTCCCCCCCCTCCTTAAAACTCTTTTTTATGCCCTTGTGCCCTTTCCTGGGAGGATGTAATCTAAAGACCGGTTTTAAATATGAAACATCCTTTAGATTCATTTTACCGGTGAAGAGAGCGTCTGCAAATTCGTCCAAAGAGTGAAAATCTTCTTTAAAGGAGTGTTCCTTTAACCTCTTTCCACCTATCATTCTTCCCCTCTCCTCCAATATCAATTTAAAGGTGTCTCTGTCTATTTCACCCCATGCCACATAATCCTTAACTTTTTGGAGCATTCCATTAGAATATTTATCCTCGCCTAAAAAGATACAATGGTTCACTTTATGAAGCCTCAGCATCTTCAACGTATCCTTTATTCCTCTTCTGACATTTACCTCTCCGCGAAGTCTCACTACTGCGTACATTTTTTACCCTTCCACCTTTACACCTTTGACCGTTGATAAGTTTTTAAGGGCGTTATACGTCGCCTTGGCAAAATTCATGCTTGTTCTCGTACTACCTTCCGTTCTTGTCCAGACATCCTTTATTCCGGCCAACTCCAAAACCTTCTTCGCCTTTTCCCCAGAAGCTAAACCGAGACCTTTTGGTGCAGGAATCAGCGTTATTTTAACACTACCAGACTTACCCTCAATCTTGTACGGAACGCTGTGTGGGGTTCCGCACATGCACTCCCATGAACCGCACCCCCGCATAACTTTAACTATATTGAGTTTTGCCGCATTGGCACCTTTTCGTATTGCATTCCCAACCTCGGCATCCTTTCCGACACCGACACCCACATATCCTCTCCTATTCCCAACGACGATCGTGGCAGTAAATTTTACTCTTCTACCGGAATCCGTCATCCTCTGAACCATATTTATGTCGAGAACCTCGTCTTCCAGATCAGGAAGTAGAAGATCAATTATCTCCACCTCTTTTAAGGGGTAATCAATCGTTAATGCCTCATCTATATCACGTATCTCTTTTTCATGCACAAGATGACCAAGCCTTGTTCTGGGAATCCAGTCTTTCCGCACCGGGCTAAATCTTTTTTGCTTCTTTCTATCTCCCTTCGACGATCTTCTCTTCATTGATATTCCCCAAAAGACGATATAACGGTCTCCTTCACTTTTTCAATCTTCTCTTGAACGTTCTTTCCCATCCGTTCTCCTTCGACCATTCTTTTGTCAGGCAAAATTTTTGGATCATGCGGAATACTCATTCCTACATCAAGTATGCCCTTTAGTGAGGCATATATCCTCGATCCTTTAACCGATGTATTTAAACCGGTGTCTAATATAGCTCCATCCATTTCCGCAAAAATCTTTGATTTTTGGGATACAGAAATCTTTGATTTCTGACTACCTTCCAATCTCGCTTTTGCTTTTAAGCCAAAGAGGAGCCCGGTTAGGTAAGCGGCGGGAATATTACCTGTGGGGAGCTCATATCCATACTTTGCCAGCTCTCCTGTAATGACCGAGATCGAAGTGACATCTCCTTTATTGCCCAATCCAACGAGCTGGATGATCATATTTTTATTCGTCTTTCTCACAACAATCCGCGGTCTTTTTGACGACAATAACTTCAATCTTTTTGGATAGTTGGTCTTATTTTCCCTTCTCCTCCTAAATGGAACCCTATATCTTGGGCCTTTTGCCATATAAGTCACCTTCTAATATTATTCATCTTAATATAGGTATCTAAGAGCCTAACACTCCTAAATTCTCCGCCCTTAGATTTGTTGTAAAGCATCCTGTAATCCGATCGGTCTATCTCCTCTCCGTCTCTTAGCCTTCTCAAATACCTTCTCTGTGCCCTCACGGTCTTCATCCATCTTTCTTTCCTGGAAGAACGAGCGTTTTTGGCGCCTTTTCTCTTTCCATGACCTTTTCTGTGGCCATACGTCCTTTTTGCATCTCTTTCTCTTGCTCTTCCTCTGCTCACCCCTTTCTTTTGAACTTTTTTGATGGCACCATCCTCTATCAGCCCTCTTATATCATCTCTCGTTATTGCAACGGCGATATCCTCGCCCTTTTCCGGGTCGAGTCTAACCCTATTTTTTCCAATCTTCATCACTTTTGCCGCAAGATTTTTCTGCATGGAAAGATCTGTCATAGTTCCTTCACCATATTAATGATCTTTATCCCAATCTCTTCTGCTCTCTCTTCTATCTCCAATCTCTTTTTTCTGCCGACGGTTCTCGCGATTCTAACCACTTGTTTTTCTGGATCGACTTTTTCCAGCTCTTTAATGTTTCTTACGAGCGTGTCTTCAAGCCCAGAAGGGTGTAACCCCCTAACAAGTGCAGGAGAACCATATCCTACCTTAACAGCCGCCGGTTTTGATACTTTTCCACGCCTCTGTTTATTTTGTCTCCCTCTCGGCCTTCTCCACGCTTCTTTAACTCTTTTTTTATATTTAGAGCCATATCTGGAGAAGCTTGGTTTTTTATGCTTTTGTATGCTGCGAACTCCCAATAATCTCTGTTCTTCTCCCATTCAAAAATCTCCGATTTTTGAGTATGCAAATCTTCGATTTGCCCACATTCACTATCCCCTACTTATGAGGTAGATACCATCTTGAAAGACCCTTGGATCCCTTCTTTTGATCTTGGTGCTTTGTTCCATATTAGCGGCGGTCTGTCCAACCTCTTCCTTAGCTGCCCCAGTAACCGTTATAATATCCTTATCTATCTTCACCTTTGCATCCCCCACGATCTTTGCCACTCTCGATTTCTTCTCCCCCAGAAAATTATTTATGACGAGTTTATCCTCTTTGAGTTCGAGTTGGATGGGAAAGTGTGCATATACCACCTTAAGTTTGTACTCGAATCCCCTCGTAATCCCTACCATCATGTTGTTTATGTGGGATGCAAACGTGCCTATGATGGATCTGTCTTCTTTTTTGCTTTTTTGAGTACTTACAATTATTTTAGTATCCTCTTTAAATATCTCAACACCAATATAGAATAATCTCTCTTTTAGCGCCCCTTTTGGCCCCTTCACCTCTACCTCATCCTTATCGATGGTAATTTCAACATCCCCTGGTATATTTAGCTCTCTTCTCATGAAAGGCCCCTAATATATGAATGCTAAAAGCACCCCACCGATCTTCGCTTCTTCGGCATCTTGGTGAGAGATTATGCCTCTCGAGGTCGAGAGTATCAGACTGCCAACGTTCTTTGCCGGCAGATATCTCTTCTCCCACTTCTCAAATTCTCCCCTCTTGACGGAGTGTCTCGGTTTAATTACCCCACAATCATTTATCTTCCCAAGGAGCTTCACCCCAAATTTACCTCCATGCCCATCTTCGATGAACTCGAACTCCTCTATGAAACCTCGCTCATGGAATACCTTAAGAACGTTTCCTATAATCTTCGAAGAGGGTTTTATAACACCTTCCAATTTTCCACCCATCTCAGCATTTTTTATAGAGGATAGGGCATCTGAAAGTGGATCATGTAACATAATAATCACCTATATTTTTTAAACCCCATCTCGCTGGCAACCTCTCTGAAACACTGTCTACAGAGATAGATGTCGTATCTCCGGATGAGTCCCTGTTTCCTTCCGCATCTTCTACACTCATTTGCCCCTCGACCAAACGTCTTCTTTGAACGTGATCGCTTTGGGGTTTGTTTTTTTCCCATTCACTCCACCTTCACTCCCAAGTGTTCCTTGGTAAATTCTATCGCCTCTTCTTTATTAATTTTATGCACCTTAGGGACTTTCCCGCGATTTATCTTCCTCTTTTCGATCCTCTTTCCTGGTCTCTCGAGTACAACCGTGACGTCCATACCAAATATTCCTATCTCTGGATCATACTTCATATTTGGAAAGAGCAGATGCTCTTCTATCCCAAAAGAAAAATTTCCTGTCTCATCAAAGCAATCTTCATAGATAGTGGTCTCTACCGCATTCAAGGCGTCTTTTAGAAAGTTCTTTGCCATCTGTTTTCGGAGGGTAACCTTACAACCTATTGGCTCTCCTTTCTTGATTCCAAATGTTGGTCTTGTCTTCTTGGCAAAGGTTCTCGTGGTTTTTTGCCCGGTGATCGCCTCAAGGACTTTCTCCGCATTTATAAGCTGTCTGCCACTCTCCCCTACCCCCATATGCACTAAAACTTTCTCTATCCGTGGTTTTCTCATGGGGTTCTCACTCATATTAGATCTCCAAATTTAGAAGAGGCTTTTCTTCGCCTACAATGAAGACATAATCCTCGATCGTCTCAAAAATTTTATCGCCCATCTCTATCGTCACTATGTTGGGGTTTGAACCCTCTCTATCCTCTATCTTCTTTATCTTTCCTACCTCTCCTGTATGTTTTCCGCCGGTCACCAGAGCAAGTCTGCCGACTTCGTATCTTATATGTTTCAAGATCTCCCTCTCTGGAATCGATATCATGATCGAATCCTTTCTCCTGTAATCATTATTTGTAAGGATGTTTGTCCCATCGTGCAACCCTATCTGTATCTTTCCACCTCTAACCACCTGCTTCTTCTCTATCTTACATAACTTTACCTTTGGCTCATCCGTCTCTCTAACCGTTATCTTTCCACGATGACTCAATAAAACCCTGTAGTGTTTCTCATCGGGGAGAATACTTATCAGATCGAATAGACCAACCGGAAACCGGTAAGCCTTCCTGACTATGCCATCCACCAAGACGCGGCCCTTTCTAAGCGCATATTTTGCCTCATGGCCGTTATCCACAACTCCGAGCATATCTCTGAGGAGCACGAGCAAGGGTATGCTCCGCTCTATGGAATGGGGGCCTGGTATCGGCTTAACAATCCACTTATGCTCTTTTCTCCCAATGGGCCACGCCCGTGGGGATGATATCCTCTTCTGGTATCCACTCATTTACTTCCTCTCCAAGATCTTTATTCTCTCCTCGTCATCCAAGTTTAGTTTGGTTATCATAACGTTCGACGGGTGAATGGCTCTTGGAACTTCCGTTCCATCGGACTTTGCGATGACCAGCCCTTCCACCCATATCTTTACGCTTTTTAGATCCACCTTTTGAACCTTACCTTCCTTTCCTCTGTTATCTCCCCTCATTATCAAAACGCTATCTCCCGTTCTAACCTGGACGCTTCTCTTCCCATACTCCCCCCTTAGATCCGTGCTCAATGGGGCTCTAACGAGCTTCTGTCTAAGATGGAGAGGTGCATTATAGAGAGCTCTTCTCTGTTTTCTCGGTTGTTTTGATCTCGTCTTGTGCACAGTCGCAGATCTTCGATCTTTGAGCATCTTCTTATACCTCCTCAAACGATCATAGAAGCCAGGGAAGCTATCTTAGAAAATCTCTCTACTGCCTCTCTCGCGGCGGGGCCTTTTATCTCCGAAGCCTTCAACCCACCACTTTCATCCATGATTACGGCCGCATTATCTTCAAATTGAATCCTGGATCCGTCTGACCTTCTGAATTCTTTTTTTTGCCTGATTATCACCGCATTTAAGATCTGTTTTCTCATCTCAGGTACCCCCTTCTTTACGGTTACCACCACTATATCCCCTATACCGGCTTTCGGATACCTTCTCTTAACGCCCCTATACCCTTTAACACTGATTATCTCCAGGACCTTTGCCCCACTGTTGTCCGCACAGAGAAGTCTGGATCGCGTCTGTAACGCTTTTGTTATATTAGATTTGATCGCTTTCATTATAGCCTCTCAACGACGACGAAGGATTTGGTCTTGCTGATCGGCCTGCATTCCGCTACCTTTACCAGGTCTCCCACCCTAATTTTGATGCATGGGGGATCATGAGCGTGAATCTTAGAGCTTCTTCGCTCATATCTCTCGTACTTCTTCACAAATCGGTTCATCTCCCTCTTAACAACGACGGTTTTACCCTCTGCGTTTACCACCTTGCCGATAAAGACCTGTCCTCTAACGGAGAGATTTCCATGAAAAGGACAATTTATATCGCTGCATTTGCTTTCCGGCGGTTTAACGTTTAGACCAATATCTCTCATGATGTATCCCCCATCTTTTTAATTCTCTCTTCGGGCCTACCGACCAACAATCTTCCATCTATCAGGACATTCTTCCAGAGATCATTTGAAAATGTTCCATTTTCAAGTTTGCGAATCGAAGATTCGCAAACATCGCTCGAAGGATTTTTAAACATGAATTTTGCATCTTTCTTCGCAATCTTCTTCTCTTTTGCCCCCTCAAAGATCATGAGCATCTTCTTCGTCTCATCGGTGACTTTTCCCTTTATGCCAACCTGATACGGGTTCTTGCTATCTTCAACCGTTACATCAAGCCCTATCAATTCGTGATACAATATGTTCGTCGGTTTTAACCTCATCTCATTTACCTATTTCTCCTTATCTCATTATTTATTGTTTTTATTCTTGCTATGGCTTTTCTTATCACCCGCACCCCGCTAGGATTTTTTAGCGACCCTCCGGCGGCAATAGTGCCCCTCTCTTTTATAAGATCGTATTGAAACCTCTTTAACGCTCTTTCTCTCTCAGATTCGTTCATCTCTCTTATTTCACTCGGTCTCATTAGTGCCAATTTCATCCCTCTGTCGCTTCTTCTTTCTCCTTAACCGCTACCGTAGCTTCTTCTTTCTCCTTAACCGCTACCGTAGCTTCTTCTTTCTCCTTAACCGCTACCGTAGCTTCTT